>NZ_PRLH01000007.1 GCF_003013815.1 Cyanothece sp. BG0011
TGAAACTTTGAGCGGGATCTAGACAAGAAAATTCCCAATTTCCTAAACTAACAAAGCGGATTAAATCTTCATCTTCTGCTCCCATAAAATCAAATTCATTATTATTAATATAGCGTCCTTCTACAGAGACTAAATAAACCGTACTTGTGCCATTAGGTTCGGGGAGACGGTTACAAATTACGGTAGAATATTCATCTCCTTGAGGAATTGGATTTTGTTCGGGATCTAGGCTTATTTGTAAGGTTTGATAAGGTGGGATTCCTCGGCGAACATGAGCAAGATAAGGTAAGTCTGCGTGAGTGGGTAAAATATCTTGAACATATTTCTTTTTAACATCAATAACAGTTACTTGTTGTTCGGGGATTTGTCCTAATTCTAGTTTCATATCTGTGGGAAATTTAATATTAGAATTTTTCCCTGTAGTTTCTAGTAAGTCTTGTAGGGTAATATTTTTTAGTTTGGGTTTATCTTCTTTGTTATCCTCAAAGTCACTTTCTCGAAATAATAATAAGACTAACCAAGGTAGGTTTTCATCTACCTTGCCGGGGAAACGTTCCCAAGGCAAGGTACTCCGTTTAAAGGTGATATGGGGTAAAACGTTGGAATGTTCACCTAAGCTATCAAGGGGAGGAAAAACAGCATATATATCATTAGGAGAAATGGGGCCAAAGCGTTCACCTTGGACGACAAAGGTGAGTTCACGACTGTAGGTTTTACCATACTCATTAACAATTTGACTCCCTGCTTTGATATTTTGTTCGACTTTTAAGTGATATGTTCCACTTTCTAAAGCAGGCTGGTGAAATTGGATAAATTGAACTTTTCCTTTTTCTTTTTCTTGAGTAACCATTAGAATGACTCCTTTTTATTAGTTGGTAAGGGAAATGTAGAACGGGCTTTTAGCCTGTTTAATAGGGTGAGTAATTTGTAGGTTGGGTTAGCTTGATTTGTAACCCAACACAAGGTTAATTGATGTTAGGTGTAGAATAGGCTTCTAGCCTGTTTAATTTTGCTCATTGTTTCCAACAAAAGGTTAATTGATGTTGGGTTTCGTGCCTCAACCCAACCTACAAACTTAACAGTAAACATTAGTCAAACAATTCTTTTCTGATAAATAACGCATCTACATAGTGTCTATTATCATACTCCCCATCATCCAAATACACTCGCAAACACCAATAGTCGATATTATCACTGTTTTTATTTTCATAGAATTCTGCTGTCACACCACCAACGTTATGTCTGTTACCGTCTTCTGACTTGAAATAAAAACCCACTACTGCTGCAAACCATTCAGAACATTGATAAGATGTCCAACCACTGTTGTTAGAATAAAATCTTTCATACTTCATAACAGGACCCCCATTAATCCGTATTTTCCCGTTAACAATGTTTATACCCTTAGTTTTGGTTTCACCACTAACATCTAATTTAGCAGAGGGAGAAGTCGTCCCAATTCCTACATTGCTATTAAAAATAGCTTTACCTGTTACTTCTAACTCGCTACTTTTGCTCTTACCACTGACATCTAATTTAGCAGATGGAGAGTCTGTACCAATCCCTACATTGCCATCAAAAATAGCTTTATCTGTTACTTCCAACTCGCTACTTTTGCTCTTACCACTGACTTCTAATTTAGCAGAAGGAGAGTTTGTACCAATTCCTACATTGCCATTAGGATTGATCGCTAATTTCGTATCTCCTTGATCACCTTTTTCTAACAATAAATTATCACTAAAAGTAATTCTTGATTGCTTATCTTGTGCTTTCAACTTCAGAATATTTCCATTCTTTCGCTGTAATACTAAATCAGCATTACCATTACCCTGAGTCCCATCGCTATAGATATGTAATTTAATTTCTCCTGTTGGTGCTTCTGTTGTACCAATTCCCAAATTACCACTTGATGTTAACTCCATCAAAGGCTGAGACTCATCTTTTTTGAAAAATTTGACAGATGAATCATCATTAGTATTATCTACATCAGACCGAAAAATAAAAGGTCCTGTGTGTTGAATTTCTCCCGGAGAATCAAGACTAATGCCATTTTTAACTGTGAGCAGTCCGTCTAATTCTTTGCTTGTTCCCACTCGAACTTTATGATCAAAAATTAAGGGAGCTTTTTCAATTTGACAGATAAATTGACCATCTTTGTACCCATCAATATATTGATAGCGTAAATAGAGATTTGCTTCTCCTGTAGGGTGCGTTGTAACAATATTCTCCAAGTTAATTAAAAGGGTTTCTTGTGCCGCTAATACCACATCAGCAGACTTGGGAGTAAATGTCCATTGCAATGCTTTAGTTACATCTCCGACTTTTATTTCTTCGGGGTCTCCTTTTGGTTGCCATTGATTTCCTACTATGGAAATACCAACATCTTTAATGTTATCTTCTGTTCCTAACGCCCAAGGAACATTAGTAGCGTCTCCTACTTCTAAAACAATCACTAATTGAGAACAGTTCGCCACATTAGAATCATACTGAAAAGTAATATCAGTATCCTTTATATTCGGAAGATTTGTGTTAGTAATTCGCAATTGCAGATCGCTTGTTTCATCTTTGACATTGAAGACTTTATTAGAACCTACGAAACCGACATAGAGAGGGATGTTTGATTTACCAGAAGTTTTAATCATTTCTAATTCTAGGGTAGTGGTGTTTGCATATTCGTTATTTTGTCCGGGAATTCTGCTGATATTAATAATATCCATTGTTCCCTGTTTAAATTTCCAAGTGATGGTGACATTTGTGGTGGTGCTTCTCGTTGCCGATTGAGCAGCAACTCCTGTTAAAATAACTTCGGTTGCTCCCTCATAATTGAGGGAAATTTCTTCACCTATCCACAGCAAATAAAGATGATCATCATCCTGATAAAGTGACCAATTTGTGCCTTCTACGGCAATTTGTTCGGGGTTAACTAAGATCCCTGCCGAAAAAGCTAATTTAAAATGATAATTGGTAGTATCGGCTTCCGTTACCCCTTCGATGGAATTAAAAGTAATCGTTTTATCAGCAAGATTGTTGCTGATATCGATGTGAAGCGGAGTCACAGTTTCGGGTGTTCCTAACAGTAAACACCCACAATCTTCTGCTTCTTCATCGTCTTCTGGTTCATAACACCAGAGAAAGTTAAAGGGCATTTTTTGTGCCATAAGATTTGAGTCCTATTTATGGGTTAATTGGGAGAATCGAAAATCGGATTTTACTGTGTTTTGATAATCAATAAAATTCGGGATTCAGCTTAATTTCATGGTTTTGATTTTTCCTTTATAAGTTAGCTGTGTGGGTGAGCATTACCCACCCTACAAATTATTACTAGAATCTAATAGGGTCTTTCTGGATACCAACCGTTACAACAAATAATATAATTCAGGTCATCGTAAGTAGCCCCAGTTTCTGCCCCTAAAACAGGTTGAATCTTGGGTAAAGCAAAGGTTGTTCGACCATCCCCTCCGTATTTGTTTCCTAGTATTGAAAATAAGGCGACATTAGAGTTAATTTCTAACACTTGTCCATTACAAAAAGCCCAATTACGAGGGGCAAAATCGCCAGCAAAGAGTCGAATTTCTCCGATAGTACCTTCGTTCATCAGTGTTTACCTTGTTTATAAAAATGAATCTAATTTATTCTAATTTTTAAAGTCCTAGAGGTCAACCTTTTTTTGAATTAAATAAAAATCTTTAAATCCCTTTACAAAAATAATAAAAGTCATCATAATTTTATCCAAATTATTGTTTGGAAAAGGTCATAAAAAAATAGTTTTTTTAAAACAAAACCTATGGGCGCAAGCCTTGCGCCCCTACAAAATTTTGATTGTGATATTTTACCCATTTCCCACAGGAAAGATGCCTGTTTTACTTAACCAATGGAGCAAAAACAAAACTCTTAGCGATCGCCTCAGCTTCTTCTAAATTAACCTCACTGAGATCACAGCCTAACGCTTCTAAAATGCTGTTACGTTGGTCATTATTAGCTACTGTATTTTGAATGCGATCGCGTTTAGCTTCTTCTGTTTCTAAAGTTGAATCTTGGATAAAAGGAGTTAAATATTCCCAGAGATAAGCATCATCAATGGCTTCAGTATCATACTGTAACTCTTTGACTCCAATTTCATGAGTTTTACCTGCTTTTGGCGGTTCAGCCGGAAGAATTCGGAAGCCAAAAAAGACATTTTCTAAGAATTGTTCGCCATTGACTTCAGGGGGTTTAATATGACCTTTGCTTATCTTCGGTTCACCCCATGTCGAAGTGGGTGCTAGTTTAGTAATAGGTTCAAACTTAAACTTGTTTTTTATATTGTCTGCTTGCTCTTTACGAATAGTCACCTTATGGGTAGTGTCTAAATCACCCGTAGTGACACCCATTGAATTAATCCCAAAATTGGTATTAGTATCAATGGTTTGCTCTGTCTCCTCAACCAAAGCTTTTTTGGTAGGAATTAAACTATCGGTACTCATTTCAAAAACGGTAGGATTAATAATCCAAATTTCTGTTTCTACCCCGTCTTGTTCTTCCAGAATTTGCTTAACTAAACCATCAATGGAAGTGATACTACAAACATCTTTAGGTTCGGGTAAAAATGTTCCTTCAAACTCATCCCAAGAAATTGGTAAAGGATAAATTGAACTTTGATCACCGATTTTGATGGTAACTTTGACAATAACAATCTTAATTTTGAACTTACAACCAAAATCAGGACCCCAGAAATGAATCCCCATTCCTAACCCCACAGAGAGCGCACCTATACCCGCATTAACAAAGCAGTGAACTTCCACATCGTAATGATAGGGGGCCCAACCAAAGAGTAAATCTAACCCTGCGTCAAATTCAGCCCAAACTGATCCTAATTGATAGCGAATGTGCATCAGTCCTCCGGCCATAATGCCATGACCACAGAGGGCAAAATAAACTTGAGCAGTAGTATAGGAATTTTCGTCAATTTGCCAATCAAAGCCCAATCTTGGCACGCTAGGATAGCGATCGGCACATTTAAAGCGAGGATGATAACCTCCTTGAGTAAAGACGAAATCACCCAAGCGAGGGGGTAAAAACCATAATCCGTAGGCATAGCCCCCCGTTAAACGACATTTACGGCTAAAAATGTAGGAATTTTCTGTTAATTGCCCTTGAACAAGGATCACCCCTTCCATCGGGTTAAAACGGGCTGCGATCGCTAATTCTGCCATAGCGATGGGTTCAAACCTTCCGAGGTTAATGGTGGTGGGTAGCATTAAAGTTGCCATACCCAGTAAATTAATTTCAAAGTCACCCTGACTCATTCCCAGAGTCATTAAGCCAAAACCATCAACAATTTTAAAACAGGTAAATTTAAGCCCAATTGCGCCAAAACCAGAGCCAATAGCGGGGGGAATGTACTCATCTAACGCTTCTAACTTTTCGGTAATAATTGTCCCTGTGTCTTTAGGATCAATTTTCTTGGGTCCGTCAATCGCTTCTTTAACTAGGGGAAATTCTTTGATATCTTCTAGAGGTGGTACAATTAAATCATGGTTATAGCCAAAACCTCCCGAAAGTCCAAGCACAAAGAAGAAAGGCGGACCACCAAAGGGATAATCAGCCGCTACATAGAGAAATAAAGCAAATTTTTTACTATCATCATAATTAGTAAAAGAACCAATGGCAGAAAGAGCTAAAGCAGGACCAATTCTTTTACGAAAACCAATCGTAGCAGTTCCTAAATATTCATTGTAATTCTTCTCTCCATCTTCTCCTTGTACTACTAAGAATGCGCCCCCAATTTCTAAACTGCGGGTTTTCAATTCCAATCCAAAACCATCGAGGTTAAAATCTGGGTTAAAATCCACTAAGGGGGTACTAATATAAAGCCCATTTAAGGACAAGATAAAGCGAGACGCATCAATAACAAATTTCGGTGTAAGACGAATTTCTCCTTTTTTAAATACTAATCCTACTTTATCAAAGTAAATAGGACCAAAGGATTGCTGTACATTTAACCAAATGCCATTATCCGTTTATGGTGACGAGATCATCTGATTTAACACTGCCACTATTGTTATTAGTATTAGTGGTGCTACGAGAGGCGGTATTCTTAGTCGGTTTTAAGGTTAATGACCAAGCTTGCATAAACGGACCAATTTCAAACCTTGCTCCTAAATTTGAGCCTCGATTGAGATAATTAATCTTACTGCAAGGAGGTTTAACTTTTAAGTCTGTGCCGAGTTCTTCTAATAAACCATTAATCAGGGTTAAATCCTGTTGACTAAAGGTTTGTAAGGCCACTAAAAACTCAAAAATAAACTGACTTTTGCTAATGTTTTCAGGTAAGAAATCTTGAACTAAAGGAATTTTATTAAACGCAATAGTCGCATCAAACCCAATACTAAACAGCATTCTTTTAACGGCTTTAACACTAGAGCGAATAATTTCATCAATGACAAAAAGAACATTAGTCCCTAAATTAAAGGTGTCTAATAATTCTTCAGGAAATAACTCTGCTAAGGGGGGACAAATTCCGCCAATTAAAGCAGAAAGATTGACATTTCCCACATCAGGATTGGCATCTGTATCAAATACTCCAACAACAATATTGCGTTCTTTTGTGCCTTGTTTTCGGGTTTGATAAGCTAAATTAAAGGTTAATTTAGTTTCACCATCAGCGAGAGGAACTTGTAAAGTTCCTTCATATTTTCCTTCATACTTATCGACATCTGTTTGGGTCATTGTAATAATCAAATTACCCGTAAGTTCTTGAGTCGCTTCTTCATCACTACTTCGGCTAGGTTCTTCCCCTTCTTCGCTTTCTTCTACTTCTCCTTGTTCAATATCAATAGTGACTTTTACATCAAAAAGATAGGTCTTATTATCATCGGAGACAGTAAGCTTTACACTGTTAAAGGTAAAAATCCCAATACTGTTTAATTGTGCATCTTCGGGTAAAATCCCAAATTGTTCAGCAATAAATTTAATAAATTCGGCAATTTCTGTAATTTGCTCGAGTTGATCTTCAGTAATGTTAGGCATTTTTTTGAATCCCAAAAATAGTTAATTAAAGAATGAAAAAGAGACTTCGTAGGTTGGGTTGAACGAGAGTGAAACCCAAAAAAATGTAAGTCAAATAAAGCTATTTGGTTGGGTTGAGGAACGAAACCCAACCTACCAGACTGATCATGTGTTACTGTTAATATCGGCTCGACTCAGTTGTAACCAACCTTCAGAAATTTGTTGAGATTTAGCAAAATTCGCTTTGGTAGTAATGGGTTTAATGGCTACTTTTTCCGTCCATTCTTCAACCCCTTGATCTGATGTTGTTAACGATACCCAAGACCAAGTTGCATTCGTTTGTTGAGATAATGGCATTGCTAATTCCCCACGACTAGAAAGAATAGGCGTTGAAAGGAAATTAACTTCCATTGTCTGTAACGCTTGGTTATAATGTTCGGCTGGTAAACGCAATTCTTGATTAGGTAAAACACCGCAAGAAGCGTGAACTAACCCTCTGGGATCTATTAACATTGTTACCCCTTGAGATGGTGCATCTACCGTTTGTAGAAAATGATTAATACCTTCTGCATTGGTAGTAATGTTGTTGTCTTCAACTACATTGCTTTGGGTAGCATAAAAACGATTATCTTCATATTCATAATCGCCATTTTCTCCGATGGTTTTTTCTTTCCAATAACCCACTAAACCATCATTAAGTTGTTGATAATCTCCTAAACGAATGGGGATTTTAACCTCAGTAAACCCATGAGTAGGAAAGTCTTGATTAGTATCCTCAATGGGAACAGTGGGATCACAAACAGGTAAACCTTTTACCTCTAAACTAAAGGTAGCTCGGACAATAGCGATCGGACGACTAACTAATAAAGCTAAACTGCTATGACTCGCAAAACCTTCAGGATCGATGGTTTCTAAACAATTATTCGCTGTTGATAGAAATTGCTGTTGAAAAGTCTTTCCTTGTCCTAACAAATGATGAACTAATTTCCGTAAATGAGGATTATCCAATAAAGGATAACCATTACCATCACGGGAGAGTTGAACCCCCGGCGCATTACGCCAATTTCCCCCTAAATCAATTGCTCCTAATGTGCAACCTTGACCATCATAAATGGCGAGGCTACTATCAAGATTATTGGGAACAATCCAACCACAAACGGGAGATTTAACCGGGTTTTTCGTGCGTTCTATTTCCTGCATTTGATCGGCTGATAACCAATGGAAATTAAGACGGGCTGGTTGAGCTAAACGAGGGGGTAAAATGGCTTGATAATTTACCTCATCAACATTAGCTGGAGTCATTTGATAGGTTGTGACAACTTGCGTGCTATAGCGATCTTCGACTACCTCTTGATATTGTCCAAAACTATCAATTAACCACAATTTATTAATGGAAAAGCCTCCACTGCGAATCGGATTAAAAATATCACCTGAGAGGATTTTATGTTGCAGATAATGATCTCCTAATGTCCAGCGCACTTGTTCTGTAACCATTTGCGCTACAGAATTGTTAGAAAGGGGATCATCTACTTGAAGTTGTAGGGTAGGTTGTGCCAGCAATAAGGTATCATTGAAACCGCCGAGCATTTGCGCTTGACAGTCTAGGGTTTTCATCTGTTCATAAGCCCATAAAGCCACAAAAATAGGGTCGTTTGCCTGTTCTTCTGGGGTATCTAAGGGATTTTCTGGCTCAGACAAGTACCAGTCTTTGATAGCTTGAAAATGCTCCTCAAGATATTCTGGGGTTTGTTCCTCTTGGGGAATATTATTATAAAAATAGTAACTAGGGAGTAACTTTTCTGTCAGGTAAGTATTGAGTCGTAAACTTAATTCAATACCCACAGAAGGCGTTAAAATGCTAAATCCTTGGTAACTATTGCCATTCGGTACAAAATTGCTTTCTGCTCCTTCTTTAAGCTTCAAATCAATGGCATTTTCTTGTAATTCATAATTATCAAGAATTTGATTAGGGTTATAGTCTTGAACTTCTCCATTGACCATATTACGACAAGGATAATTCATGACAGACCAATGAAAAGCAAAGGGATTCCAAGGTTGTTGACTCCATGTGAGGAAATTAATCTTTTCTTCCCCATCAGTGGGTTTTAACGCTTCAATTTGACCCAGTAAACCGTCAATATTCTCGATAATCTTGGTAATATCAAACTCTAAGGGAGTACATTCTAATAAATCATCCTCCCGTAACCGTCCATCTTGTCCAAAACGTAGGGGTGATTTTGTCGCCTCTCCTGCTAATAAGATAACAGGATCATTCCCTCGCCAGTAACTTTGACTGGGAAAGGGACTTAGTTTATATTGCATGGTTGAATCAGCGTTATGAGTCTCTAAAGCTTGGGATAACTCATTGAGTTTATTTACCAGTTTAAAGGCGATTTGAGACTCAGTAGGGGGAATATAAATGGTAAAAATGCCCCCTTCTACTTTAACGGGGTAATTTTGCCCATTATCATGTATTTCCCAAGATTCACCTTCTGTAATTGTAGTAACTGTTAAGCTTTCAGGATCAGATAAAATAACCCCACAGTTGCCAAATTCGTTACTGATATCTGACCACGGATAATCAGTCCCGTCAGCCCCAAAAATGCCATTACTCGCTAATCGCATCAGTTCCACATAATAGCTTAAATAGTCATTGTTATTAAGACAAGATACAATACCAAAGGGTAGGGTTTTCGCCATGATTCTGGTGTTTTCTTCTGTATCTTGGCTAAATTCTAACTCTCCTGCTTGGGTTATCGCTGTTCTTAAGGGAAAAAGACTGGTTTCAATGAACGTATAGAAAAAATCGGGATCTTGTTTCATACAGTAACACCACTGACTGTATAAGCGATCGCGCCATGAGCCAATATCTAACCAAGCCTGATTATACTCCTCTTGCAGACGATTCAATTCATTGAGTAAATCAGCCAGATGAGGAGGAAGACCTAAACCCCTTGTCGTCTCCGTTTGGGAAGATTGAGCCATTAAAAACCACAAAAAACGCTCATTTTGCGTGCCAAAACCCCTTTCATGTTTTCCTTCTCGGAATTTAGCAATGAGATCGAGTTTTTTACCTTCTAAGCGTTCAACTAATTGAACCGCTTCTATGGTATCTTGAACACTCTTGCGGACGGTTTTACCCGTTTCATTGGTATCTCCGTTAAATTCATGCGCTAAATAGGCGGAAATCGCCTCTGAATCGGAATTCGCAATGGCAAGGGTAGGTGTATCAAAGGTTTGTAATGCACCCCCTTGTCCTGTAAACGTAATACGAGAATGATAAATACTGCGATCGGGGATCTCTTCCCCTGTTTCAATAGTCCAAGCAAATTGCTCTTGTAAGGCTTCTAATAATGTTTCTGGGGTTTTATCACCATTTTCTGCTAAAAACTGCTGTAAACAATCATCTTCGGCCTCACTATACCAACCGATCACATCATATTGTAAGCCGTTGGGGGGAGTATCGGTCACATAATCAGGATCATGAAAGCCAAACACACTATGACAATTGGGATAAAAAGCCGCAAACGTCGCTTTAACCTCATCAAATACCTTTACGGTTGCCTGATTACCAATCGCGGTTAATTCCTCAGCATACTCTTTATTTTCTATATCTGCTTGCCATTCACTCAACTCCCAACATTTCCCCATATACCGAAACCGTTGATATAAATAAGTATGAGGATCATTGGGATCAACCGTCGCTAAATCAGGGGGTTGAATCAGAACATTAATCGCATTAGGAGGGGGACTACTACTATTATCTGATGATAACTTAGGATATAAATAATCACTTTCAACCATCCAAGTTTTTTCCCCTTGATCTCCCCCTTTACGCCGAATTAACCAACGATTCGGAACTTTCGGAAAGGTGGTTCCATTGATGTCATGATCCCCGTCTGTTAGTGCATCGGGTAAGGACCAATGGAGATGAATACCTGCTTTTAGGGTAAATTCTTGGTTAAATAAGGGTCTGAGGGCAGTTTCACTTAAAAAGTTGTGTCCTGATCCATAAGTTTCTTTTTGCCCATTGTTATCAATATAAATAAAAGGGAGGGAGCGATAGTCAGCCATTGCTGTAACCGCTTGTTGTTGCGCTTCTAGACACAAGGCATCAACATGAATAGGAACCAGTAACGCTTTACTCATTATTGTGTGAAGAATTAGTTTTATTTAGGAATGAAAAAATACTTTATGCAGAATTATTGTCAGTCTGTGAAAGACTAAATAATTAACTTTTTGGTCAATCTTTTACATAAAGTAACCTCAGTTGTTTCTACTTTAATCGAAGGTTTTTGTATTGGACACTTCGCTAAATAAAATAGTTTACCTAGTAATTATTACCACAAATCGTCACCCAACCTTAGTCTAAAAAGTATTAACTTTATTGATCAAATTTTTCCAAAGTACAAAAAGCATAAAAAGTATAATTAACTATTTTTTAATGTTTTTGTGAGCCAACTTAATAGTTGGTCAAATTCGTAATTATCGAGTAATGTTGTCAACTGTTGCGCTCATTTGACACTCCCACCGCCCGCGCTCCTCTCGTCGCTCTCCACGGGGGATTATTGAGTCACAGAAACCGACTTTTTCATACAGTATCTAGATGAGTTACGGCTATCCTCACTGCATCTCTTGCCAAAAAACGATAAAGTGTGAATATAGTATGAAGAAATGTAACAAGCCGTAACCCAGAAATTTATGTTTGAGAATTTTACAGATAAAGCCATCAAAACCATTATGCTTGCCCAAGAAGAGGCGCAACGCATGGGACAGAACTTAGTGGGGACAGAACACCTGTTACTCGGGTTACTGGGTCAAGGAAACTCTTTATCCGCTAAGATTTTACAAGAAATGGGGCTAAACTTAAGCACAACCAGACAAGCCATTGAACGTTTAAGGGGGAAAGGGGCGGGATTTAGTCCAAATAATTTACCGTTCACCCCTACAGTTAAACAAGTTTTAGAAAAATCTTTTGATTTAGCTAGAAAAGATAATAGTTACGTCACCCCAGAATACATCTTTCTGGTACTGCTATCAGACCCCAACACCGTAGCAGTGAAGGTTCTAATCGCTCAAGGTATCAATATTCAGGAATTACGCACCACCTTAGTGAAACGGTTAGGAGAAGAACCTGTCCCTGTAACCGCAGGACAAAAAACCTCTCCATTCGATAGTTTTTCCCAACCTAAGCCCACCTTAGAACAGTTTGGGACAGATTTAACAAAAAAAGCTAGAGAAGAGCAATTAGACCCTGTTGTAGGGCGAACGCGAGAAATCGAAAGAGTCATCCAAGTCTTAGGTCGTCGGACTAAAAATAATCCTGTCTTGGTGGGAGAACCTGGGGTGGGGAAAACCGCGATCGCTGAAGGATTAGCCCAGCGTATTATAGAAGGGGATATCCCTGAACTCCTGCAAGATAAGCGAGTCATTGCCCTCGATATGGGGTTATTAGTAGCCGGGACTCGCTTCCGAGGTGAATTTGAAGAAAGACTCAAATCCATTGTCAACCAAGTTCAAGAAGACGGCAATATTATCCTCGTTATTGATGAAATTCATACCTTAGTGGGTGCCGGAAGCATGGGAGGGGCCATGGATGCGTCTAACCTCTTAAAACCGGCGTTAGCGAGGGGTGAATTACAATGTTTAGGAACCACCACCCTAGATGAATATCGTCAGCATATCGAAAAAGATGCAGCCTTAGAAAGACGATTTCAACCGGTGATGGTAGGAGAACCTTCCGTTGAAGAAACCATCGAAATTTTACAGGGATTACGTAAAGAATATGAAGCCCATCATCAAGTGAAATTTTCTCAAGATGCCCTAGAAGCGGCTGCTAATTTAGGAGAGAGATATATTAGCGATCGCTTCTTACCTGATAAGGCGATTGATCTCATTGATGAAGCGGGATCTCGCATTCATTTACGTCATTCTTTACAGAAGAAAATGCAACCTTCTTTTGAAGCGGAAAATGAAGCCCCTGTCATTAATCCTGACTCTTTAGTTCCTGTGGTTGATGAAGAAGATATCGCCCAAATTGTTACGTCTTGGACGGGTGTCCCGGTCAACAAACTGACAGAAACCGAGTCAGAATCTTTGATGTATTTAGAAGATAATTTACATGAGAGGATTATCGGCCAAGAAGACGCTGTAAAAGCAGTATCTAAGGCGATTCGTCGTTCTAGAATTGGCTTACAAAATCCGAAACGTCCTATTGCTAGTTTCATTTTTGCAGGTCCTACGGGAGTGGGTAAAACGGAATTAACCAAGGCATTAGCACAATTTTTATTTGGGTCAAAAGATGCCATGATTCGGTTAGATATGTCCGAATATATGGAACGTCATACCGTTTCTAAATTAATCGGAACAGCCCCCGGCTTCATCGGTTATGAAGAGGGAGGACAATTAACGGAAGCGGTTCGCCGTAAACCCTATAGTGTGGTTCTCTTTGATGAAATCGAAAAAGCCCATCCTGATGTCTTTAATTTGCTCTTACAACTGTTAGAAGACGGACGTTTGACGGATAGTAAAGGACGGACTGTTAACTTTAGAAACACCTTGATTATTATGACCTCTAATTTAGGGTCAAAAGTCATTGAAAAAGGCGGTTATAACTTCGGCTTTGAAACCGAAAACGATGATGATAATCTTCAGTATAAGCGCATTAAAGAAGCGGTTAATGATGAGTTGAAACAGTATTTCCGCCCTGAATTTTTAAATCGTTTAGATGACATGATTGTCTTCCGTCAACTCACTAAACCCGAAGTCACAGAAATCGCTGATATTTTATTAGGAGAAGTGGCTCAACAATTGTATGAGCAACGTCAAATAACTTTAACCGTTAGCGATCAATTTAAAGAGTTAGTGGTTGAAGAAGGATATGATCCCAGTTACGGCGCAAGACCCTTACGTCGTGCTATTATGAGACGGTTAGAAGATAGTTTAGCTGAATCAATTTTAGCGGGTAATATCCAAGATGGAGACACCGTAAGGGTTGATGTTTCTGAAGAAAATAAAGTGCTTGTTCAAGCTACATTACAACCTAATTATGCTTATATTGATCGTTAGGTTGTCTTAGTAACAATTTCAGATGATTGATAAAATAAGTGCCATATTTTTAGCGATAATATGGTGCTTTTTTCTATTCATACTAAGGCTTAAACTTTCTCATCAAAATTAACTCGTTTATATAACTCTTCTAAACTGATTTCAAAATCAACAGAATCTAAAGATAATTGACTTTCTTTTGTTTCCGATTCCGTTAACATCCATTGATGATCAGCCGTTTTCACAAAATGCTCAACCAAAACACTATATTGATCGATTAAAATATATTCTTTAAACTCAGGAATAGACCGATAAAAACGAAATTTATCCCCTCTATCTCTTGCTTGAGTTGACTTAGACAAAACTTCTACAATAACAGTAGGATTCGTAATGGTTGTTGTTCCTGGAGGGTGATAAACCGGTTGTCCTTCAACTACCATAATATCAGGATAAGTATATTGACGATAACGAGGAATCCATAAACGAACATCTCCTACAAATACCTCTGTAGTTTGTTCTCTTAACGCAAAATTTAAGTAGGTACAAAAATCAAGAACAAGACGGTTGTGATTAGTCGTTCCTCCAGTCATTAAAACAATTTCTCCGTTACGATATTCATGTTTTTCGATTGATTCTTCTTCTAATTTTAAATATTCTTCTGGGGTATAAGTTTGTTTGTCTGATGCAATTGTCATAATTTTTTTCCTCAAACTTTCAAATAATTATTATCCTAGGTTAACAATTTTTTTCTAAAATCTTCATACTCTTTTGTTTTCATTCCTTGTTGTAATACTTCTAGAACCCCTAATAAATTCCCTGTTAATAATGCTGGAACATCTAGCCATAAACCCCGATAAACTTCACTTTTTATAACTCCATTTTTATCTATCTTTAATTTAGTATATTGTCCTTCTTTTAAAGAAAACCAGTCAATTTGATTATCATAAACTCGCCACACTAAATACTCTTGAACTTGATGACGTTCATAGACTTTAAGTTTATCATGTAAATCAATTGAAACTGTACTAGCCGCAATTTCAATGATTAATTCTGGCGCACCTTCGACATAATCATCTTCACTAATAATTGATTTTCCTCCTTTATCGATACGGAGTAAAGCATCAGGTTGAGGCACATTTTTTTCATCCAATCTTACTGTTGCATTATCAGCCAATTCTACCCCTGATGTTGCAGCTTCATACTGCGCTAACCAACCAATAATATGAGCGTGGGGTTTGCCATGTTGTCTAAATCTTAACGCAGCCGGCATATACACTAACCCCTCAATTAACTCAGCTTTTTTAACATTAGACATTAACTGATAACGATCTTCAAATTCAAAAGCAGTTAAGCGATCGCCATTTTCTAAAGGAGGGATATTTTTATCAAATGTTGTTAAATTTGAACTCATAATTAAGATTAAAACTAAACGAATCAATCAATAATATTGTAGTTATTTTATTGATAAAATTTAAGGAAGGTGGGCATTGCCCACCCAAGGAATTAACTAGCAGAAACTTTCAAGCTTTGTAGGTCAGTTAAATTGCCTTCTAAGGCCACACCACGGCCATTGGCCGCTAGGTGACGGACAATTTTATACACAGCTTCTACCTCGTCAGGAGAACCGGCTTTTGCTGCTAAAGTAGCCATATCTAACGCCTCAGAGGTTTCTTTAATGACGGTTTGAACCTGGGTTTGTAAATCCAAAATAGAGGCGGCCATTTTCTTTCCAGCTTCAACTCCAGGCTGATGATAAGCGTTAATATTGACCAAAGAAGCATAGAAACTAACGGCCCTTTCATACAAAGCAATTAAGGCCCCAACCGTGCGAGGATTAACTTGAGGAATGGTAATGGTAATGGAGTCTCTATTATTCTCAAATAAGGCTTGTCTGGTTCCTTGTAAAAACCCTGATAAAAAAGTCACCCGATGTCACACCCGGTTCAATTTCAAAAGGCGTTTCTCTGCCGTCTTCTAAGACTTCGATAAAGGTGACAAAAAAGTTAGGAACCCCTTCCCTTAATTGCTGTACATAAGCGTGTTGATCCGTCGATCCTTTGTTACCATAAACGGCAATTCCTTGATAGACGGTATTGCCATCAAGATCCTTTTCTTTCCCCAAAGATTCCATGACTAACTGTTGTAAATAACGACTAAACAACAGCAAACTATCTTTATAAGGAAGAACCACCATATCCTTTTCTCCCTTACCATTGCCTGAATAATACCAAGCTAAGGCTAATAAAGCGGCCGGGTTGGTTTTTATATCCTTCACCCTGGTGGCTTCGTCCATTTCCTTGGCCCCGATCAACATTCCATCAATATTGATCCCCTGTAGGGCAGCCGGTAATAAACCGACGGCCGACAGTTCAGATGTTCTTCCACCCACCCAGTCTTGCATGGGAAACCTGGCTAACCAGTCGGTGGCTATTTTGTCCATTTTACTGCCTGGCATGGTAACAGCAACGGCGTGGGGTTCAAACTTGAGTCCTTTGCTTTCGTATGCGTGTTTGACTTCTAACATCCCGTTACGGGTTTCTGGGGTTCCCCCTGACTTGGTGGTGATAAGAACAAGGGTACTTTTGAGGCGATCGCCGATAGTCTTTAAGGTACTATCGATGCCAGCCGGATCGGTGTTATCGATAAAATGGATGATCATGGGCGGATCGTCAGAGGGTAAGGCCTCGGCCACAAACTGGGGACCTAAGGCCGATCCGCCAATTCCCACCGAAAGAATATCGGTAAATTTCTCTGCTGTGGGGGGTTTAATGGTTCCTTGGTGGACTTTCTGGACGAACTGAGCAATATTTGCCAAAGGTTCGGTGATTTCTTTTCTTGCCTCTTCATTGGGGGCTAATTCTGGGGCCCGCAACCAATAATGTCCCACCATCCGGCCTTCGTCAGGGTTGGCGATCGCCCCACTTTCTAAGGCTTCCATATCTGCAAAGGCTTTCTCGAATTTTGGCGTGAGTTGTTTCACCAAGTCATCATCGAAGCGCATTCGGCTAATATCAACGTAAACACCTAAACCTTCGTGATAATAAAGCCAATCTTGATAACGTTGCCACAATTGTTGTTTATCCATACAAAATCTTGCACAAGTTCTTTACGCAGGGGGAATTTTTTCGCACTCCCTCAATTCATCATAGATATATCTGCTAAGAAAATGGGGTTAAGATTTCGTTATTTTTTTGAGCAATGATTACCTTTTTTGATTCTTTTTTTATCTTAATTAGACGGTTATATTTTTATCTCCAAACCGCTCCCACTCTCTACTTTTTTGTTAACTATTCATAGTAACTTGAATTTTATCTAAATTCAGTAAAATCTTATACCATAAAAACCCCAAAATTATATATTTTATAATGTTTTTTTTATCAATCCTCTTAATCTCCAGCTTATATCACAACCTTGAAAAAAAAGATAGATTATTGTAAAGTTTAATAAAAATACGTTAGATTTAACATTTAATATTTATATCAGTCCATTTTCAATGAATTTATTAGATCAAAGGAAACCCATTTTAAGACGAAAGCAGAGGAATCTTTATTATCAAGAATATCAATCTTTAATAAGCCTTTACTTCAAAATTGCAGGAAAAAACTATTTATACTGGACTCTATAGCTGTTTAGACCAGGTTTTCATCATTTGGGGACTCATTACGGCTGCTATATTCCTGACGGCACAATTTTTACCCATTAGCTGGACAACTCAGGCGATCGCCTGGTCAATTTTAACCTTAGCAGGAACCTTAGCGATGATGATCTTAACTCATTTTTGGGTGAAGCAACGACAGCTTTACTGGATCTTGTACACTTGGGTTATCTTGATGGTGAGTGGTCTTATCTTAACGGACTGTGGTGTTTTTTTAGGGTGGGGTTGGCTATTAATCCATCTCTCACACCTTTGGTTAGGATTATGTAGTATAGGATACATCATCACAGGAGTCGGACTCAATTCCCGTGCATTATTGTTAGTTGGGTTAGCCCATTTATTGGGAATAGTCATCTTACCTTATGTGATGGCATGGCAATTTTTAGCCACCGCAGTGATCATGGCTTTCAGTCTTCTCTTATTGGCAGAAACGCAATGGGACTATTCTTAAAAGAATATTTTTTTATATTATAAAATTTTAATATTTTTTTGAAGTCCTTTGTCTTGCAATAAGTTAGAGTCAAAAAAGAGTCAAAAATAGGAAAGCTCTAGCTTAGTAAAAGATGTTACAACATGATGTGGTCATTGTGGGCGGTGGTTTAGCGGGATCTCGCGCTGCCCTAGAAATAAAACGCCTTAACCCTAGTATTGATGTGGCTGTTGTTGCCAAAACTCACCCCATTCGATCGCATTCCGTGGCAGCCCAAGGAGGGATCGCTGCCAGTCTCAAAAATGTTGACTCAGAAGACAGTTGGGAGTCGCACGCCTTTGATACCGTCAAAGGTTCGGACTATTTAGCCGATCAAGATGCGGTGGCCTTACTCACCCAACAGGCCCCCGATGTTATTATCGACTTGGAACATTTAGGGGTGTTATTCTCCCGTTTAGACAATGGGAAAATTGCTCAACGGGCCTTTGGGGGCCATACCCATAACCGGACCTGTTACGCGGCCGATAAAACCGGCCATGCTATTCTCCATGAGTTAGTTAATAACCTCCGACGCAACGGAGTCACCATTTACGATGAATGGTATGTGATGCAGTTGATCTACGAAGATGCAGAAGCCAAAGGCCTCGTCATGTATCATATCGAAGATGGAACCCTTGAAATTATCCACAGTAAGGTGGTGATGTTCGCCACTGGGGGTTATGGACGAGTCTTTAACACTACCTCTAATGATTTTGCTTCAACAGGGGACGGGTTAGCCATGTCAGCGTTAGCCGGTGTCCCCTTAGAAGACATGGAGTTTGTCCAGTTTCACCCCACAGGTTTATATCCTGTCGGTGTGTTAATTTCTGAAGCAGTTAGAGGAGAAGGGGCCTATCTTATTAATAGCGAAGGACGGCGGTTTATGGAAGATTACGCCCCCTCACGCATGGAACTCGCCCCCCGTGACATCACTTCTCGCGCCATTACCCTAGAAATACGGGCCGGGCGCGGTGTTTATCCAGATGGTAAACCAGGAGGTCCCTGTGTCTATTTGGACTTGCGCCACATGGGAGAAGAAAAGATCATGAGTCGGGTTCCCTTTTGTTGGGAAGAAGCACACCGTTTAGTAGGAGTCGATGCGGTTTATGAACCCATGCCGGTGCGGCCTACAGCCCATTATTGCATGGGCGGTATCCCCGTTAATACTCAAGGGAGAGTCAGATTAAGTGGCGATCGCCTCACAGAAGGATTTTTTGCAGCCGGTGAATGTGCTTGTGTTTCGGTTCACGGGGCCAACCGTTTAGGCAGTAATTCTTTATTAGAATGTGTGGTGTATGGCAAAATTACAGGGGAAAATATCGCTCATTATGTTAAGGATCGCAAGTTTTCTGAGTTTGATGAAGAGGCTTATTTGACAGAAGCCAAACAGCGTATTTCTAGCTTGTTAAATAAGGAAGGAACCATTCGTATTGGGGCATTACGTCAACAGTTTCAAGACTCGATGGCTGAACATTGTGGGGTATTTCGGACTGAAGAATTAATGCAGGAAGGTATTAATAAAATTCAAGAATTTAAGGCGCAATATGACAACATTTATCTCGATGATAAGGATAGTTGTTGGAATACAGAGTTAATTGAAGCGATGGAATTACGCAATATTATGGTAGTGGGTGAAATGATTTTAACCTCTGCTTTAAACCGTAAAGAAAGTCGTGGGGCCCATTCACGGGAAGATTATACGAAACGAGATGATCCCAACTTTTTGAAACATACCTTAGCTTATTATTCTCCTGCTGGTTTAGATATTCAATATATGGATGTGGTACTTGATATGTTTGAACCGAAAGAACGAAAATATTAAATAATAAGGGATAATGAGTAATTAATGATTGATTATTCATTATCCTTTTTTTGATGAATATGATATGAATGAATTGACAGCAGTTTGCGACTTAATAGAATAGGGTGTAGGGGCAGAATATATTCTGCCCCTACCATACAATTTGCTGTAGTCATGGTTGTCAGGTTGACTGTTAACCTTTATATGAGGAATTGATATTAAAGCATAACCCTTTAACACTTCTTAACCTTGTGATAACAAAAGTAATTATATTGATTAAAATAAGTACAGGATAGAGTTGACAGGCATTTGTATCGAATTGAAAATTAAGTGATAGAAAAGAACTACTTTTGCTTTTCAATCAACTAAAAGGTCAAAAACCTTGTGTGTCTAAAATAAATGACTCTCTCCTGTTAATCTTTTGTTGGAGGTAATAATATGAAATATGACTTAGGACATGAACCAAAAACCTTTGGAGATTGGGCTTATATAGCTGTTACAACCCATTACAATAAATTCTTATCCCATGAAAATGGGGTGCTAGAAGATAAAGATCCTGAAGAATTGCATCAAATGCGAGTAGGGATGCGACGTTTAAGAAGTACCATTAAGGGATTTTCAGCAGCTTTAGATTTACCAGAAAATGCCCAAGAAAAAAAAGTAGGAAAAATTGCTAAAACTTTAGGTAAACTAAGGGATTTAGATGTTTTAGAAGATAGTCTAAAAAACAAATATTATCCTAATTTACCCAAAGATGAGCAAAAACAGTTAAAACAAGGTTTATCTAGTTTAAAAAAACAAAGAAAAAAAGTTTTTAAAACAGTAAAAAAGACTTTAAATAGTCAAAAATATGTTGATCTTAAACAAGGGTTTGATGATTGGTTAAACAGTCCAAGTTATCATGATATTGCTCAAGTTTCCATTCATACCATTTTAGCTGATCTTTTGTTACCTGAAGTGAGTCAGTTAATGTTACATCCTGGTTGGGTTATTGGGGTTAAATTTGAAGCAGGAACCATCAATTTTCCTGAGAGTTTATCTAAAGAAGCAGTAGAATCTTTACTCGATAAACAGGGATTGATGTTACACGATTTACGAAAAGCATCTAAACGAACCCGTTATAATATGGAGTTGTTTACTCAGTTTTATGGAGAAGTCTATGAAGCTTATCTAAAAGATATTAAACATATACAAAGTATCTTAGGGGACATACAAGATAGCTTTGTTTTAGTTGAGTTTCTTGATAAAGTTTTTGAAGATAATATTCTCAATAAAATGCCAAGTTTTGCCAAGATTTTGCAAGAAACTCGTTATGAGAAGTGGCAAGAATGGGAAAAATTACAGCACAAATTCCTTGATAATAAAACCCGTAAAGATTTTCATATTGCAATTTTACAACCTTCTGTCATTCAATCTGAAATTGAAGAAAGCCAAGAAAATTCTAAAAAAGCCGTAGAAACTGCACCATCCAGCGATATTGCATCAAATTCTTAACCAGATTATCTTAATCAAGAGATAATTTATAGCACTACAAAAATAGATTAGACTATTTGAAAATGGTAATATGTCTTACTCTTGTCCTCAAATATGGTATTCTAGAACTTGTGTAGTGCTATTTTTACTATCAAAAAAGTTATCATTGATAGGCATTATTAAGGAAAAAATTATGACTGAATCTACTGAACAAAGACTAAAAGAAAAACTAACCGAAGATATTAAACAAGCGATGAAAGCTAAGGATAAAATTCGTTTAGAGACCATTAGAAGTCTTAAAAAAGTTATCCTAGAAAAAGAAGTCGAAGTACGACCAAAAGGACAAACAGAATTAACCTCAGAACAAGAATTAGAAGTATTAGCCCAACAAGCGAAACAACGCCGAGATTCCATTGAACAATATAGTCAAGGGGGTAGGGATGATTTAGCTGATAAAGAAGCTCAAGAATTAGCCATTATTGAAACCTATTTACCCCGTCAATTGTCTACCGAAGAAATTGAAGCCATTATTGACAGCATTATCGAGTCAGTGGGGGCAACCTCCCCGAAAGATATGGGAAAAGTCATGGGACCGGCGATGAAAGAGTTAAAAGGTAAAGCAGATGGGAAGCAAGTCCAAGAAATAGTGAAAGCTAAATTAAACTAAGGGTCAGCAAAGGAGGGTTAGACGAATGTTATCGAATCCTAATCGAATTCTTAAGATTTCCTTGATAAATCCGCGAAAGCCCCATAAAATAGCCCTTTGAACCCTTACCTCATGGGATGGATAGACATCAATTCATGGGGGTCATCCGAAAAATTTTGGATAAATTATGAGATAAGATGTGTCAAATTGTAAATTTTTTGCTAATAATAGTCTAATGATAGCGAGCAGCACAGTTTACCTTGAACCAGGAAATTACCCGAAGTTTGGGCAAAAATTGTGCTAGTTTAAGAAATGTTAATGATCCCCTCACTTCAATCTTGAAGTTAGTACAGGGATCTGACATCGCTTACCAAAAGAGCCAACTCAGTCAAACTGATAGGCATTCTCTAGGTCGCACCCTATAAGAAAATGGGACAATATGACCTAAACTAGATAAAACAAACGTTAAGAAATCTTGCCGTTGATTTCAGTTAAGCAAGAGGATTGGATTCTATGACTATTGCAGTCGGACGCGCACCAGAAAGAGGATGGTTCGATGTCCTCGATGACTGGTTAAAACGCGATCGCTTTGTATTCGTCGGTTGGTCTGGTTTATTACTCTTCCCCTGTGCTTATCTAGCATTAGGGGGCTGGTTAACCGGAACCACCTTCGTCACTTCTTGGTATACCCACGGCTTAGCCAGTTCCTACCTTGAAGGATGTAACTTTTTAACCGTAGCGGTTTCTTCCCCCGCTAACGCCTTCGGACACTCCATACTGTTCCTCTGGGGACCAGAAGCACAAGGAGACTTCACCCGTTGGTGTCAAATCGGTGGTTTATGGACATTTGTTGCCCTACACGGTGCATTTGGACTGATTGGCTTTATGTTACGTCAGTTTGAAATCGCCCGTCTAGTGGGTATCCGTCCTTACAACGCCATCGCCTTCTCTGCGCCTATTGCGGTGTTCGTCAGTGTGTTCTTGATGTACCCTCTAGGACAGTCTAGCTGGTTCTTCGGTCCTAGCTTTGGAGTGGCTGGAATCTTCCGTTTCATTCTCTTCTTACAAGGCTTCCACAACTGGACCCTCAACCCCTTCCACATGATGGGAGTAGCCGGTGTTCTCGGTGGTGCTTTACTCTGTGCCATTCACGGTGCAACAGTAGAAAACACCTTGTTTGAAGATGGTGAGCAAGCGAACACCTTCCGCGCTTTTGAACCCACCCAAGCAGAAGAAACCTATTCAATGGTGACTGCCAACCGTTTCTGGTCACAGATTTTCGGTATTGCTTTCTCCAACAAACGTTGGTTACACTTCTTCATGTTATTCGTACCCGTAACCGGGTTATGGATGAGTGCAATTGGTATTGTAGGTTTAGCCTTAAACTTACGAGCTTATGACTTCGTGTCTCAAGAATTACGGGCTGCAGAAGACCCCGAATTTGAGACATTCTACACCAAAAACATTTTATTAAACGAAGGTCTCAGAGCTTGGATGGCTCCCCAAGACCAACCCCACCAAAACTTTGTATTCCCTGAGGAGGTACTGCCCCGTGGTAACGCTCTCTAATGTTGCCAGTGGTCGTGACCTGGAATCTACCGGTTTCGCGTGGTGGTCAGGCAATGCTCGTCTGATCAACCTCTCCGGTAAGCTTTTAGGCGCTCACGTCGCTCATGCTGGTTTAATCGTATTCTGGGCAGGGGCTATGACCCTGTTTGAAACCGCCCACTTTATCCCTGAAAAGCCCATGTATGAACAGGGCTTAATTCTCCTTCCCCACATTGCCACCCTCGGTTGGGGTGTTGGCCCTGGTGGTGAAGTCATTGATACATTTCCCTTCTTTGTAGTGGGAGTATTACACCTGATCTCTTCTGCCGTTCTCGGTTTCGGTGGTATTTACCACGCCTTAAGAGGACCGGAAACCTTAGAAGAGTATTCCAGTTTCTTCGGTTATGACTGGAAAGATAAGAACCAAATGACCAATATTATTGGTTATCACCTCATTATCTTAGGATGTGGTGCGCTGCTGTTGGTGTTCAAAGCCATGTTCTTTGGCGGTGTCTATGACACTTGGGCACCCGGTGGCGGAGATGTGCGTGTGATTACTAACCCCACCTTAAACCCCGCCATTATTTTCGGCTATCTGCTGAAAGCTCCTTTCGGGGGAGAAGGTTGGATCGTTGGTGTAGACAACATGGAAGATATTATCGGTGGCCACATCTGGGTTGGCTTGATCTGTATCTTCGGTGGTGTTTGGCACATCTTAACCAAGCCTTTCGGTTGGGCCCGTCGTGCTTTCATCTGGTCTGGTGAAGCCTACCTTTCCTACAGTTTAGGCGCGTTATCCTTAATGGGTTTCATCGCTTCTGTCATGGTTTGGTACAACAACACCGCTTATCCCAGTGAATTCTACGGTCCGACTGGTATGGAAGCGTCTCAGTCTCAGGCCTTCACCTTCTTGGTGCGTGACCAAAGAATGGGCGCTAACATCGGCTCGGCTCAAGGTCCTACCGGGTTAGGTAAATACTTAATGCGTTCTCCCACTGGTGAAATCATCTTCGGTGGTGAAACCATGCGTTTCTGGGACTTCCGTGGTCCTTGGTTAGAGCCTTTACGTGGGCCTAACGGTTTAGATTTAGATAAATTAAGAAACGACATTCAGCCCTGGCAAATTCGTCGTGCTGCTGAATACATGACCCATGCACCTTTAGGGTCTTTAAACTCTGTAGGTGGGGTTATCACTGACGTTAACTCCTTTAACTATGTGTCTCCCCGTGCGTGGTTAGCCACCTCTCACTTTACCCTCGGTTTCTTCTTCCTCGTTGGTCACCTATGGCACGCTGGACGTGCTCGGGCGGCAGCTGCTGGATTTGAAAAAGGAATCGACCGTGAGACTGAACCCGTACTCGCTATGCCTGATCTGGACTAAGATTTAAGGTTAGACAACTTAAGAACTCCTACTATGTTTAGTGGGGGTTCTTTTTTGTCCCCTGAAAGTTAACTATTCTGCCAAGATGAGGATAAAATTTACTTGTCCTCCTCTGTCGACGGAACTTCTACTCCTTTCTCATATAACATAGCCGGTTGTTGTTGAATATTATCAGTAATAGGGGTTACTTTTTCGATTACCTTAACGAGTTGCTGATAATTAGGGACTTCTCCATTAGCAATATAACCCACCGACGCAGGAATCATAGGTGGAGCCGTGGTTAACACATTATACAAAGCTTCTTGTTCAATTTGGGGCAGACTATTAGAGACTAAAATAGAACCACTGGGAACCTCATGGTCATCCTGATGTAACACACGAAATCTTGTTTGCCGAACCGTTGCCCGATAACGATTATATTGCTCAAGAGACATCGCTGCGGCTACCACTTCCCCTTGACTAATCCATTCTAATGCTTGTTTCGGAGTGGCTGCTAAACGAATTTTGGCGACATTGAGTCCATAAAGGTTAAGAAGAGGAAAATAATAACCCGTTGCTGAACCGGGTTGTCCAAGAGCAACCGCTTTCCCATTTAACTCTGAGAGGGTTTTTAAGGGGCTGTCTTGGGCTATAACAAAGATAGAGCGGTTATTGAGTCCTCCTTCTAAGGGTAAAATAGGGATATAGGTAGATTGCTGAGTGGCGATCGCTGCTAACCCCGACGAAGCAAACACGAGATCCCATGCTTTCCCCTTAATTTGAGTAACAGCTTGGCGTTCATTGTAGGTGGGTTCTAACTCCACGATACTATTAAGTTCTTTTTCGAGATATGCTTTGAGTTCTCCGTATTTTTCCTCGAGTTGCTCATTTTCTCCAAAACTAACCACCCCTAACGTGATGCGAGCCGGGAATTGTTGTCGTGACTGACAACCCCAAAAAGTAAAGACAATTAATATTAAGTATAAACAACGAATTTTCATGTTAATCATCAACAAAACTTAAACGATAGAACTTTATTAATTCTTTTAGTCTGCTCAACATAACCATGAAAGTTTTAGTCATTTTATGGGCATACTACTATCATGATAAGCCCTGAACTAACTCTATAGAAGACTATGGCTTGATTTTCAACAATATTCTTAATGTTTGTTGATAGTAATTAGCTCTAAAGTTTCAGTCCTATTGAGGCTTGCTGGTCAGACTCTTTTGTGATTACGGGTTAGTTTATCGATATTTTATCGTATTTTTTTACGCTTCTCAGACTAAAACAATGCTCAAAAACAATCATCTGCTCAAGAATCTTAACATTGCGACAAAATTAAATATTTTGTTAACCGTTATTGCTATTGTTACTGTTTTTTTAAGTGGTGGGGTTCTATCTTTGATTTTGTCTCACAATGCTGAAAGAGTTGTGACTGATAAAGCCTTAGTTTTGATGGAAACCATGAGTGCTGTTCGTAATTATACTAGCACAAAAGTTAACCCAGAATTAGCAGCCAGACTAGAAACTGACACTCAATTTTTACCCCAAACCGTTCCCGCTTTTTCGGCACGAGAAGTGTTTGAATATTTTAGAGAACAAGGAGGTTACAAAGACTTTTTCTATAAAGAAGCTACCTTGAATCCAACTAATTTACGAGACAAAGCTGATAAATTTGAAGCGAACATTGTCGAAAAGTTCCGTAATGATAGAAGTCTTGAACAAACTTCTGGATTTCGTTCTTTTAGTAGTGGAGATATTTTCTATATTGCCCGTCCTTTAGAAGTTTCTCAAGAAAGTTGTTTACGCTGTCACAGTACCCCCGATGTGGCTCCAAAAAGTTTATTAACCACTTATGGCAGAGAAAATGGTTTTAATTGGAAATTACATGAAATTGTTGGGGCGCAAATGATTTTAGTGCCTGCTACAGCCATCTTTGAAAGTGCTAAACGACTACAAGTTTCGGTTACCAGTATTTTGATATTTTGTTTAGGTTTAGCGATTATTTTAATTAACTTCTTTTTGAGATTTACGGTAACCACTCCCTTGAAAAAAATGGCACAGTTAGCACAACGGATTAGTACAGGAGATTTAACTAAAGAATTTGCCCATCCTTATGACGATGAAATGGGAATGTTAGCTGCTTCTTTAAACCGCATGAAAGTTAGTTTAGATATTGCTATGGAAATGTTAAATTCTGATACCGAGTAAAAAGCGTGAATAGGGAACAATTATCATTCGCTTATAATCAGAAAACAATGGATAATTAACCCTCAATCATCAATTATCCATTTTCGATTATTCAAATCGGTTTTCTAACGCTTTTCTAGCCTCTTCTCGATCATCAAAATGGATTTTCTCTGTGCCTAAAATTTGATAATCTTCGTGGCCTTTTCCTGCTATTAAAACCCCATCCCCTGCCTTAGCTTGTAAAATAGCTGTTTTAATCGCTTCGGCGCGATCGCTAATCACTAAAGGCTCTACACTTTGGGGAATTCCTGTTAAAATATCCTCTAAAATTCTTTGGGGATCTTCAGTTCTAGGGTTATCGGAAGTCACCACAGAAAGATCAGCTAATTGGGCAGACGCTTGACCCATTAACGGGCGTTTAGTGCGATCGCGATCGCCCCCACAACCAAACACACAAATGAGTTGACCTTTCACAAAAGGACGGGCGGCTTTTAAAGCATTTTCTAAACTATCGGGAGTATGGGCATAATCAACAATGACACTAATATCTTGTTTATCATTAATTTGTACCCGTTCCATTCGTCCAGGAACTCCCAAAAAGTGGGGTAAACTTTCTATGGTTTCTGTTAAGTCTAACCCTAAATGTAACACTGCCGAAACAGCAGCTAAAACGTTAGATAAATTGAATTGTCCCACTAACGGGGAGCTAAATTTAACGCTTCCTAAAGGCGTGTGTAAGGTTCCTGTCACCCCATTACCCTGATAGGTTAAATCACTGGTATAAAAATCTGCTTCCCTATTCCCCACGCTATAACTCCAAACCTGTTCAGGTTTGAAACTTTCAATTAATCGTTTACCGTAGGGATCATCTAAGTTAATAATGGCTTTTTCTTGTAAATAATCTGGGGTAAATAGTAACTGTTTGGCCGCAAAATAATCTTCCATATCTTTATGAAAGTCAAGATGATCTTGCGTTAAATTAGTAAAGACACTCACTTTAAACGGACATTGTTTAACTCGTCCTTGGGCTAAGGCATGAGAACTCACTTCCATGACACAATATTCATTATTGGCTGCCACTGCCTGGGCCAGTTGTTCTTGTAATTCAGGAGCAAACGGGGTGGTATGGACCGCCGTTTGTTGAAACCCTGGCCAACGAGTATATAGCGTCCCCATTAAGGCCGTCGGTTTGTTACATTGACTGAGAAAATATTCAATTAAATGGGTTGTGGTTGTTTTGCCATTGGTTCCGGTTACCCCAATCATGTTTAATTGTTGTGCTGGATAATGATAAAACGCGGCCGCCACTTCCGCTGCCACCGTAATTAAATCATCGACAATGATCACACAATGGTCATCCGTGGGAGGAAATTTCTTGGCAGCTTGGGGACTAATAATAGCGGCCGTTGCCCCCACTTCCATGGCACTTTGCCAAAACTCGCCCCCATCAACGCGCGTCCCCGGCATCCCAATAAATATGTCTCCTGGTTGGCAAGAATGGGAGTTGGTCGAGATCCCCTTAACGTCCTTTTCTAAAGCGTGATGGTTAGGAAGAGTAGCAATACTTGGAACGTTATTTAACAAGTCGCGGAGTTTCTCTGTCGTCAACATATTAGCCATATAAATAACCCATAGGTACGCTTATCCTATGGGATAAATTTTTGTTGATTATACTTGACCTTCCCTGAACTCGTCAACTAGCTCGATCTCAAGATTCAGCATTACCTTTAGAGACATTATCGGCGATCGCTTTGAGAATAAAATTAACCATTTCGGGGATTTTCACCAACTCCTGAGCTAAGGTTATTTGTTCTTCAGGCGCCAGATTTTCAATTAGTTTGAGAATATCGACGATAGTTGATTCTGAGGGCAGGGTATCTTCCCTCCCCTCCTGATTGGCGTCGATGTTTTCTGGAGCGAACGATAGATTAGCGTCTTCGTTTTCTGAAAGCTGATCCCTTAAAGATGAATCTTCCCAATTGAGCGATTCATTGTCCTCGAGATTCCCCTGTGGGGGGGTCAAAAAACTTTCCTCAAAATTCTCCTGAGGATTATCTAACTCTGACAATAAGGAAAGCAGGGGATCTGACGTTTCATCAGAGTCTCTTAACATTGACTGAGGGACATTTAGGGCTTCTTCCCAGGGCAGTTTTGTCTTAGCTTCTGAGTCGGTTTGGTGATCGAGATTAACTTTACGACAGGCCATTTTTGGCGGAAGTCCCCGTAAATGCCAACGGTACATCTGGGCTAAATTCTCTTCATCCCCTTGCCATTGTAAAGCGATCGCATCTCTAACCTCCACTGGAATTAAAGCTCTCAATTCTGAGAGAGATTTATGAGTCCATTGATCTTCTTCTATAGTCAGTTGGCCATAATCTTCTTCTGTGGCTTTTTCTCCCTTGTTAATTAAACGAACGAGGGCAGAATCTTGGGAAACGGCGATGGTTGTCAATGGAGGTTGATGGGCTTTTTCTCTGCCTAAGGCATCTCTAATACACCGCTTCAGGGCTGATTTGGCTGGTCTGTTTTGATCAGGAGAAATCCATTCTAAAGAAATTTTTTCAAAACTTCTCATTAACTTAATAGCGATCCGATAGAGTTTAACTAACCTTTCTTGAGTCACAGGGGTTAAGCCATTGACCTGATTAAAAACGAGGTCACTATCTCCTTTAATCGCTAAGCTATTTAAACCTAATTTTTGCGCTTTTTTTAAGCCAATGATCAGGGCTGTATATTCTGCTTCATCTTTATAATTAACCGATACTAATTGACTGACTGTGTAGCGTCTTCCATTAGGCATTAACAGAATAGCGGCAGCCACTCCTTGTAGCAAATCACCCTGAAATGCCCCATCAAACAGCATGATTGGTATATCCTTAGCAATGATAGGTTTTTGGGGATGAGTCAGCATCGTCAATTTATAATAATGGGGAGATCAAGCCAAGGGCAACGATCCTTAAGAGGATTTTCCCTTAGTATCCATATTCATTCACTTGAGGAGCTTGAATTCCATAAGTGGGTTGAGGTGGGGTTTGATTGGTGGCACCAGAATTATTGACGTTAAAATTGCCATTACCATAAGCATTGGGAAATTGAGACGAGGAAGGAGCGGTGGGAATTGGGTCCGGACCTCTGCCACTACCATAGGGTTGATTGTAGGGTTGAGGAGAAGAATAGGTATAGGGATTATTATAAGGTTGATTAGGGGTCATATTACTTCTCGACGGCGTTGCAGAAGTGGGATAATTTGCTCTTGTTGGTCTTGTTCTTGAAGAAGAAGGCTGTTTGTTTTCTTGAGGAGATGGAGTGATTACGGCAGACTCTTGAGAAAAGACATCGTTGATCGCATCTTTGAGAGGATTTTCTTGAGGGGTTTGACTCCTATCAAGGGCGCTATCAGGTAATTGAATGGGTTTAGCTGCATCTTTAGACGGAGTCAGGGGAGGAAACAAAGACCCCAAATTCTTAACATTGGGCATCAGGGGTTGAAACTCAATGGGGGGATTAGGCTGATTTAAATCTGAATTATTGCCATCGGCAGAGGGAGGCAAAACAGAATTATTTGGCGTGTTTCCTAAGATGGGTTGTTGTTCTGGGGAAGGGTTGAAAGGTTGCTCCGCAGCATCAATAGGGAGTTGGGAGGGTTGGGGGGGAAATCCTTCTGAATTGAGACGATTTTCTTGTAAATCTTGAACCGTTACTCCAATATCAACGTTATTACCCACTTCTCCTTCAAATTCTCCCTCAATTTGGGAATTTGGCATACCACTGCCTAACCATTCCGGATGACGGGAATATTGCCAGAGAACTAAAGCAACCAGTGCCATGATGGCCACCGATCCCCAAACTTTCACACTAGCCAACGGTTTGAGTCCCGCAATCAAATAACGAAATGATGAGTTAGAGGGTTTAGGATAAGTCATGGCCAGAAGGTGATTGAGTGGTTCTTCATTTAGTCTATCTTAGATTATTGAAGTCCCACTCATTAAATCTTAGTCACAATATTTCAGTTTAGTTAACACTGATAGCTCGATCCAAGACAGTGTAAACTTAGAAAATAAGGCTTTTAGTTAGTGATAACTATAGCTTAACCAATCGAGTGAAATAAAAATCCCACAGGCAGATTGCTGTGGGACTGTTAATGTAATTCTTACTTTGAGGATAGGTTATGGAACTAGAATTTCCTGAAGATTTAAGATATTTAGATAGTCACGAATATGTTCGCTTAGATGGAGAAATTGCAACCATTGGCATCAGTGCTTATGCCATTGACCAATTAGGAGATATTGTCTTTTTGGAATTACCTGAAGTGGGAGACGCTTTAGAAAGAGGAACCAGTTTCGGTTCCATTGAATCGGTTAAAGCAGCAGAAGACCTCTATCCCCCTGTGTCAGGAACGGTTACCGATCGCAATGAAGCCATGATCGAAACCCCTGAGTTGATTGCTGATGATCCTTATGGAGATGGATGGTTACTCAAAGTTCGCGTAGAAAACCCCGATGATGAATTAGAAGACACGATGTCTGCTCACGACTATCGTGGGCTGCTTGAAGGGGAAGAGGCAATCTAAGACAGCTAAAGTTAACCTGTCCACCTTGTTGCTGTCGTTTCAGAGATTCTCCCCTCAAAGGTAGGGCTTTGAAATGGCAGCAATGAACCCCTAAAATTCTCTAAGTGACCGGTGTCGCTGTAATCATTAAGTAAAGCAACATTGCTAAAAACAGAACACAGAGTTTAACAATTAAGTAGGTAATGCTATCAGGATATAAAAATGGATGAATCATAATTTCTCTCCAAGGGAAACAGTCTGATGCTTAGTCTTTTCCCTATTTCTATTATCTCGTAAACATTAGATTTTGTTGCACAAATTAAGTAAAAATTTACAATATGGTAATCGAGTGGCTTACATTCCAGGTTTCTCCCGAATCTAGAGATATTTTTATTCAATCAGATAATGAAATTTGGACTCCCGTTTTAGCAAAGTTTCCAGGTTTTCTAGGAAAAGAAGTTTGGATCTCTCCGAATATTCCTGAAGAAATCACTATCATTATTCGTTGGCAAACCCGTGAACAATGGAAAGCAATACCTTTAGATATTTTAGAGGAAACCGAACAAACATTTGCTCAACGGATGCAAAATTATTCCTATGAAATGACGGAAAGTAAAGAATATCAAGTGAGAAAATTTTCTAATTCTTAAAGTGTTTTGTTAAATAGATAAAATCAGGGCGATCACATCTCGTATTTAGAATGACTGATTTATAAAATTATTAACAAGACGCTCATCTTGAAAATATCTTAAACGCGCACTTTCTGCTTCAAAAATAAGTTAATTAAAATGGAAGTTCGTCTTCACTTTGAGGAGAAATATTTTGATCTACATACGAATAATTACTTTTAGGTTTAGTGAGTGGTTGATAGGACGAGGGTGGATGAAAGTATAATAGTCTAGCACCAACTAATTCTAGTTCTTGTGGTTCTTGATAAACTTTGTAAGCTAGTGTACTTCTTATAAACCAATAATTGCCTTGAGGATCGAATAAATCTGCCATTGCGTGGTCTATACGCTCTGTATAACCTGGCACATCTTGTATTAACTCGTAATATTCAGGACTACCATTTTGTTCGAGTTTTTGTATCTCAGCTTCTTGTTTTTTCACTTCTGGTGATTCATTAATACGAATAGCTGCTTGCATTGATTCTGGTACTTCGATTAAAGAAAATTGTTGAATAAAATCAGGTTGATTAACTTTTGGTTCATTGTAAAATTAAAAATTGTCGGGATAGTCTGCACCAGGACTTCCAGAAAGAGCTATATGACCAGAAGCATCGGTTTCTAAAAGGTATCCATAATCATCTTCATGTACTTCTAGGTGAAAAGCATTACAGTTCAATCTTTCAGTCAAATACGACAGTCGTGGACGAGTAGCATTAAAACTTCGTTCACAAAGTATTCCTGTGGGAAAAGTTTTAATGGTTATCCATTCATTATTACTTTTAAACAAAGCGATAATCCAAAGATTTGGTAATTTTTCTTCAGGATAATTAAGCCTTAGCTGTTTTGGCTCAAAATCTAGTTGAGGAAGCTGAGAAAGACGAAAACAATCTTCTTCCTCTTCCAACAATTTATTTATCTTTTGTTCGAGAACATCTAAATTGTTAAAGTCTATACAAGTGGTGAAATTCCAATATCTAAAAAAAACCATTTTTTCTTTAATAAAATCAAAAAACAGTTGTTCAGTGAACAGTGAACAGTTATCAATTGTCTAAGTTATCAATAATTACTGCTCAATATTTAAAGTTATTTTATTTCTCCGAACTCCGAACTCCGAACTCCGAAGTTCTACTACAGTCCCCAAGTCCCATAAAATGTAACCAGTAGAAAACCCATCAAACTATTTGGTTGAACACAGAGGAACTTTTATGAAAATTGCCATCTTGTCTCAAGATGCGTCCTTATACTCAACAAGACGACTCAAAGAAGCAGGAGAAGAATTAGGACATGAAATGCGTGTCGTTAACTATCTTCGCTGTTATATGAATATTACCTCCCATAAACCTGCCGTTTACTACAACGGTAACCCTTTAGAAAGTTTTGACGCAGTTATTCCTCGTATTGCTGCGTCTAAGACCTTTTACGGTACCGCAGTGGTCCGTCAATTTGAAGTGATGGGCGTGTTTAGTGCCAATGAATCACAAGCCATTTCTCGATCGCGTGATAAACTGCGCTGCTTACAAATTTTAGCCAGGGATGGCATTGGTTTACCCGTCACAGGATTTGCCCACGCAACCCAAGACATCGAAGGGTTACTTGAGTTTGTAGGGGGTGCGCCGGTGGTGATTAAACTCTTAGAAGGAACCCAAGGAATAGGGGTGGTTCTCGCAGATACCAATAATGCAGCGAAATCAGTGATAGAAGCCTTTCGTCAGCTAGATGCGAACATTTTGGTACAAGAGTTTATTAAAGAGGCCGCAGGGGTAGATTTACGCTGTTTCGTGGTTAACGGCAAAGTGGTGGCCGCCATGAAACGCCAAGGGGCCGAAGGGGACTTTAGATCGAATCTCCATCGAGGGGGGAAAGCCGATATGGTTAAATTGACCCCAGAAGAACGAACCACCGCCGTTAGGGCTGCAAAATCCATGGGGTTAAAAGTGGCAGGGGTGGATATGTTACGGTCCAATCATGGCCCGGTGGTGATGGAAGTGAACTCTTCCCCTGGAATAGAAGGCATTGAAAGAGCATCCGGGATCGATGTGGCCAAGAAAATCATTGAATTTTTAGCCAAAAATGCTCCCTCTGGGAATACCCGCGATCGCATTCAATTTTAGTTAAAACTACCATTAATCCAGACACCGAGCAAAGTCGAGGTGTCTGGTAGTTCACTTTTAAACTTAGGAAATTAAAGAATCGGGGAACTCAAACTTAAGATATTATTACTTTCCTCCAAACAGCTTATAAATTCCATAACCTATAGCTCCAGCAGCTACGACAGGACTTGCAGCTACTATTGCAGTACCAGCAATAGCACCTCCACCTACAGCACCACCAATACCTGCCAATGTACTCATAATAGCAGCACCAGAAGCACCTCCTGCAACGGTAATAGTAGCGGCACCACCGACACCAGCAGCCGCACCTACTTTTGTAGCAATTCTTGCTGCTGAACGTGCATCACGTTCTTTACTTGATAATTTATTATTGTCTTTGAATAGAGTCTCGTTAAAAATTTTAGCCCCTGCATAAGCAGGCCCGACTGCTAAAACGGCGGGACCAGCTGCCATTCCACCACCAACAACACTACCTGCTGCTGCAAGACCAGAAGTAATACCGGCTCCAGAAGTTGCAGCAACGCTTAATCCAGTCGCGGCACTAACAGCCGCACTAGCAGCTGTTCCACTTTTAATCACTTCTTTTGTTACTTTGACATTGCTGACATTTCCTGCTCTTTTAACTCCTTCATTAATAACTTTGTTGATGTTATTACGTTTCTTGTGTTGATACATAAGTAATTTTCCTCTTGATTGAATTGACAACTAAGAACTTACTTTAAGAATATTTTTATAAATACACTTTATGCAGTGATCTTACTCACTATTAAAAACTGTAAACGACATCAAAGCTCTCACTTAACATTTGCAGGAGAGATTATTACGGGGAGGATTAGACTTTAATATTTAGCTTTTTTTCTTCCTTTTTCCTCAATTGTCTCTATTAATATTGTCAACTTCAATCTTGGTCATTTCAGAATTAGCGGTGTAGCCACACTCGCAGAGTGCGAGACCGCACTGGGTTAAACTAGACTATACGGTGTTATTGCCAGGAAGTTAGTCTCAACTTCATTGCCTTAGCAATTAGTTGGGGTCTTTCAAAATCCAATCTTAACTCAATCATGACCAACCCAACCTTAGAAATTGGTGGAGTGGCGATCGCCCCTGGCCAAAGACAACGTTTAGAGATTCCGGTGGCTCAACTGCCCACCAGAACCACCATTTCTTTGCCTGTTGTGGTGATCAATGGGCAATACAGTGGTCCAAGATTGTGGTTAAGTGCAGCCATTCATGGGGACGAAATCAATGGCGTTGAGATTATTCGCCAGATTTTAAGCAAAATTAAGGCTAAATACCTATATGGAGCGATTATTGCTGTTCCTGTGGTTAATGTCTTTGGATTTATTGAACAGTCCCGTTATTTACCCGATCGCCGTGACTTAAACCGCTCGTTTCCCGGTTCTCCTCAAGGCTCGTTGGCTTCCCGTCTGGCTCATTTATTCATGACGGAAATTGTTAATCATAGTACCCACGGCATTGATTTACACACAGCAGCCCAACCAAGGATCAATTTACCTCAAATTCGGGGAAATTTACGGGATACGGAGACCTATCAATGCGCTGAAGCTTTTGGCGCACCGTTGATGATTCATGCCACCACCCGTGATGGTTCCCTACGCCAAGCAGCCAGTAAACAGGGGATTCCTGTGTTGTTATACGAAGCAGGAGAAGCTTGTCGTTTTGATGCCAAAGGGATTGAGATCGGAGTCAGAGGGATTTTACAAGTTATGGATCGCTTGGAAATGTATACCCATGCTCTAACGGAGGATCTGCCCTCTCCTTCCCTAGAAATTGAGAAAACCAAATGGATTAGGGCATCTCGTGGGGGATTATTGCATTTAGAAGTTAATTTAGGGGATAAAATCGAGAAAAAGCAATTTTTAGGCATTATTACCGACGCATTCGGCGAAATCCTAGCAAAAATTCGTTCTCCTGATCACGGTGTTGTGATTGGTCAAGTGCAGAATCCTTTAGTGAATCAAGGAGATGCAGTGGTTCATCTCGCTTTAGTGAAGAGGTGATGGGATTTCAGAATATCCTTACACAAGCAGTTAGTAGTCAGTCAGCATTTTAAAAATATAGCTGATAGCTGATGGCTCGTTAAAACTTCTTAACCTTTGGTAGTCTTTTACCTTTCCAAAATCATTCACCAAAAAACCAACTAAACAGTAGTAAAACAAGGATTAAAAGAATTAAGTGTCCAAAAGAGCCTAAACTGGTAAATAGATGAATGGGAAAAATAACCAGTGTATTCGCTGCAACCCAACTGACCACAAAAAAAAATAAGACCACAATGATCAGAAACATGATCCCCCTCTAGTTCAGGAATATAAAGGTTTTAAGACAATTGCTTAATATTACTTTACAGAAAAACAGCATTTTTTTTAATAATATGTAATAAATAATGACACAAAGGCATTGTATAAAATTAACTTGAAGGGGACACAAGTAGAGATGACAGTCATCTTGAAAACCTCTGAATAATTCTGAGACGACTATCCAGTTTTCTCAGGTTTCTTAAGAAAACTTTTGTAAAGAACTTAGGAAACCACAGCCATTGTGACCTGTATTTACAGCACAATAGAATCTGATGGAAGACCTGAGTTCTACCCAACTCAACTTATTAAGTCAAGTAGGAGATTAATTCAATGTTTGACGCATTTACCAGAGTTGTTTCTCAAGCTGATGCCCGTGGTGAGTTCCTATCCACCTCTCAGCTAGATGCTCTGAGCCAAATGGTAGCCGAAAGCAACAAGCGCATGGATTCAGTGAACCGCATCACCAGCAATGCTTCCACCATCGTGACCAATGCTGCTCGTGCTTTATTTGCTGAGCAACCCCAATTAATCAATCCCGGTGGAAACGCTTACACCAGTCGTCGTATGGCTGCTTGCTTACGGGACATGGAAATCATCCTACGCTACGTTACCTACGCCACCTTCAGTGGAGACGGCAGTGTACTCGAAGATCGTTGCTTAAATGGCCTTCGTGAAACCTATGTTGCGTTAGGTGTTCCCGGTGCTTCCGTTGCTAACGGCGTTCAAAAAATGAAAGAAGCAGCCCTCGAAATCGTTAACGATCGCAACAATATCACCCAAGGTGATTGTAGTGCTATCGTATCCGAAATCTCTGGATACTTTGATAAAGCTGCTGCTGCTGTTGCTTAAAAATTAGCCTTTAAGTGGTTAATAAGCAAGTTCGTACACGATTTCAACACCGTATTCTAGGAAAACTTAGCAAAACAATCGGGAGATACAAAAACAATGAAAACCCCTTTGACTGAAGCCGTCGCCGCTGCTGATTCCCAAGGACGTTTCTTAAGCAGCACCGAAATCCAAGTTGCTTTTGGACGTTTTCGCCAAGCTTCTGCTAGTTTAGAAGCAGCTAAAGCTCTAACCGAAAAGTCAGAATCCTTAATCAGTGGTGCTGCTAACGCAGTTTATCAGAAGTTCCCTTACACCACCCAAATGCAAGGGCCCAACTTCGCTGCTGATAAACGTGGTAAAGATAAGTGTTCTCGTGACATCGGTTACTACCTCCGCATGGTAACTTATTGCTTAGTGGCTGGTGGAACCGGTCCTATGGATGAGTACCTCATCGCTGGTATCGATGAAATCAACCGCACCTTCGACTTATCCCCCAGTTGGTATGTTGAAGCTCTCAAGCACATCAAAGCTAACCACGGTTTAAGTGGAGATCCTGCTGTAGAAGCTAACTCCTACATTGATTACGCAATCAACGCACTAAGCTAGTCATCTAGAAAGTGCTAATGACCTGGAAAAGCGGGAGGTTGTTGGCTAATCACAGTTAGCAATCCTCTGTTTTTCCAGGTCTTGTTGTATCTAATCTGCCATTAGCATTGTTAGGAGGTTGAAAATGACCAGTTTAACAGCAGCGCAACGGTTAGGTTTTGAGCCATTTGTCAATACGGCTCCAGTGGAGTTGCGAGGGAATTGGACAGATGAGCAGGCAGAAATCGCCATTCGTGCTGCCTATCGTCAGGTACTCGGGAACGATCATCTCATGTCTTGCGAACGACTCTCAAGTGCAGAATCTTTACTAAGAAATGGAGCCATTTCCGTCAAGGATTTTGTCAGAGCGATCGCCCTTTCGGAGCTATACCGCGATAAATTTTTCCATAGCAATCCCCAAAATCGCTTTATCGAACTCAATTATAAACATCTATTAGGTAGGGTTCCCTACGATCAATCGGAAATCGCCTATCACAGCGATCTATATCATCAAGAGGGATACGAAGCAGAAATAAATTCTTATATCGACTCTCTTGAATATCAAGAAAACTTTGGTGATGGGATCGTACCCTATTGTCGAGGGTTCTCTAGTCAACGGAATCAAAAAACCGTTGGCTTTAGTCGTACCTTTCAACTCTATCGAGGATACGCCAACAGCGATCGCGCTCAAGGCAATAGTCATCAAGGTAAATTGATTCGAGAAGTCGCCCGCAATACTGCTTCCCCTGTGTACATTGGTGAGACAGCAGAAGTATTATGCGGTGTGTCCGGCGGCAACCGAGATCAAGTCTATCGCCTAAGAGTAGTGCAAAAAGCAGTTTTAGGGACAAAAACCCAACTACGACGTAGTTGTCGAGAATATCTCGTACCCTACGAACAGCTATCCAATAAATTACAGCAAATCAACCGTCAAGGTGGCAAGGTAATCGATATTACCCCTGCTTAAAGTATGCTGATAGATAACGATGAGGGTTAATAAAAGTTAACCCTTGTCCTCATTGTCCCTGTATCAAGATCAATGGTAAATCAGACAAAGGAGAACTAAAATATGCCAGTGACAACAGCAGCTTCTCGTCTTGGGACATCTGCTTTTGAGGAAACCTCCCCAGTAGAACTCCGTCCCGACTGGAGAAAAGAAGATGCTCAAGGGGTCATTCGTGCAGTCTATCGCCAAATTTTTGGTAATGACTACATCATGAAATCCCAACGCCTCAAAAGCGCAGAATCATTACTGTGTAATGGTTCAATTAGTGTCAGAGAATTTGTCCGTGCTGTAGCCAAATCAGAACTTTATAAAGAGAAGTTCTTCTACAACAATTTCCAAACTCGTACCATCGAACTCAATTATAAGCATCTGTTAGGACGCGCCCCCTACGACGAATCTGAGTTTGCCTATCACCTCGATTTGTATCAAACCGAAGGATTTGACGCAGACATCGATTCTTACATCGACTCAGCAGAATATCAAGAAAACTTCGGGGAAAATATTGTTCCTTATTATCGAGGATTTAATAACCAAACCGGACAAAAAACCGTTGGTTTTACACGGATGTTCCGTCTTTATCGTGGTTATGCCAATAGCGATCGCTCTCAATTAGAAGGGAGAAGCGTTCGTTTAGCGACCGAATTAGGACAAAATGGATCTTCTTCTGTGGTTGGACCCTCTGGTGCTAACGACGGTTGGGCTTATCGTCCCTCTAAAGCCACTGCTAGCCCCAATCAACAAGTTTTCGGTGGAACCCTTGCCTTTGGTAATGGGGAAAACAGAAGCTATCGCGTTGAAATTTCCGGTATTGGCGCAAGGGGAGCGAAAAACTATCCTAGCGTTCGTCGTAGTAGCCGTGCGTTGATTGTTCCTTACAAAGAATTATCAGCAACCCTACAACGCATTAGCCGTTCTGGTGGTAAAGTAGCGAGTATTACTCCTGCTGACTAGAAATAAGAAGTTTTTTAGCAACTTCTTATGCTATAACTTGATCCAAAATGAGTCAATAATCGTTTAGGAAATTCTTTGTCATGTTAGGTCAATCCGCATTAGTAGGATCATCAAGTAACCCCTCCGCCAGTCGCGTTTTTGTTTACGAAGTGACTGGCCTTCGTCAAAATGACACCAACGATAAAAATAGTTATCCTGTACGTCGCAGTGGTAGCGTTTTTATCAAAGTGCCTTACGCTCGCATGAACGAGGAAATGCAGCGTATTACCCGTATGGGTGGCACCATCGTTAATATTTCATCAGCCAGTGAGTCATCGGCTGAATCATCGGCTGAATCATCCAGCGAATCGTAAACATTGTAATGGTGAATCATTCTCAGGATGATAAAGTTGTGGGATCATCGGTAGGTCAAGGATCTGCTGATGATCCCGCCTATACGGTTGAACAAGCTTTATCTAACTTACAGCAAACCGAAGACCCCAGCGCCCGCTATTATGCAGCTTGGTGGATCGGAAGATTTCGCGTCAATGAACCGACGGCAATCACAGCCTTATTAACAGCATTAGAAGACGAAAGCGATCGCTCTCCAGGTGGGGGTTATCCTCTCCGACGCAACGCAGCGAAAGCCTTAGGAAAATTAGGGGATGTATCAGTAGTCCCGGCCTTGATAGATGCGTTAAATTGTAGTGATTATTATGTGAGAGAGTCCGCAGCCCAATCCTTAGAAATGTTGGGGGATCACAGAGCTATCCCTGGATTAATTCAGTTGTTAGAGGGTGGGGTAGAAGCAGCCCAACAGGTAGAAGGTAAACCCCATCTAAAAGAACCTTACGAGGCGATTTTAGAGGCGTTAGGCACGTTACAGGCAAAAAAAGCCATTTCTTTGATAGAGCCGTTTTTAGAGCATTTTGTCCCGAAGGTGCAATTTGCAGCAGCTAGGGCATTGTATCAATTAACTGAGAATCCTGTGTATGGGGAAAGATTGGTTAAAGGCTTGCAAGAAAAAACATTGCAGGTGCGTCGATCGGCTTTAATGGATTTAGGAGCGATCGGTTATTTAGACGCAGTAGATGCGATCGCTAAAACTTTAGCAGAAAATAGCTTAAAATTGATTTCCCTTAAAGGGATTTTAGAACATCATTTAACTCAGCAATCAGTTACACGAGAATTAGATGATGATCTTATTCATTTGATGAATATAATGGATTCATTACTTTAATTAGGCTATTTGTTCAATAAAATCAATTTAGTTGAAGGGATAATAAAGGTCTTCATAATCTCGAATTAAACAACCTAAAACATTCAGATAATCTTGTTCTTCTGGGGTTAAACTTCCTTGATCAATTAATTGATCAACAACTTTTTGAGTTGCTTGATAAGCTTCTTCTGATGCAATAGGACGAGGAGGGAAAGCTTGTAATAATTTAAGATAAGCTTGATGATTAGGAGAACCAAGCGTCGTTTTTCCAGTTATCTGTGTCATATTCTGCATGGGTAAGGACAGCACGAACAAAAACTTTTTGATATTTATAGTCTATCAGAGTAATTAAGCGATAGTTGTTACCACTTATATTAAAGACGGTTAGATTACCCACTTGATCAGCTTGAGGAAAGATTTGACGTAGCTGGTTAAAATTTTGCCATCTTGCTTCTCTGGTGCGAGAATACCATGTTTGGAGGCTTGATTGAGCATTTGGATGTTTTTCCCAAAATTCTTTAAGTCGTCTATGGGTGATAATGTGCATTATATTCTAAAATTAACGCCTCTTTATCAACTATGGGACGAGTTAGACAGAAAGAATGTGATAGTTGCCATATCTCCTCAAAATTACTCTATCGAGTACAAATTGATTCCTCGCAACAGTGGCAGTTTATGTGTCCCAACTGTTGGCAACAAGTGAGTGATAATAATCCCCACTACGTTTATGGTGGAACCTGGAAAGCTAAAAAACGCCATTGATATCGTAACACAGTCTTTTAGACTCAATTGGTTCAATTAAAGGTGAATGGTAAATTTTGCGTTAGAGTGAAAATAAGAGTTAGTTGTCAGCTAAAGTTTTGACGACTAACTTGAAAAAAGTATCAAATTTTGATTTATTATCACTCACGTATGACCAACGCAACTGTAACCAATAACCCCTTACTCATCGGAAAAGGATTACCCCCATTTGATAAAATTACCCCTGATCATGTTGTTCCTGGAATGACAGAATTATTGCAAGAATTAGACACTAAATTAAGTGATTTAGAAGCCAATGTTAAACCAACTTGGGAAGGTTTGGTTGAACCCCTAACAGAAATAGAAGAAAAATTTAGTTGGAGTTGGGGAATTGTTGGCCATTTAATGGGCGTTAAAAATAGTCCTGAACTTCGCAACGCTTACGAAACGGTACAACCGCAAGTTATCCAATTTGTTAACAAATTAAGTCAAAGTAAGCCCATTTATGAAGCGTTTAAAAGCTTACAAGAAAGTGAGCTATGGAATACATTAGAAAATGCTCAAAAACGGATTGTAGAAACAGCTATCAGAGAAGCAGAATTATCAGGGGTTGCTTTAACAGGAGAAATCCGTGAGCAATTCAATAAAATTCAACTGGAATTAGCGGAAATTTCCACTAAATTTTCTAACCACGTTTTAGATGCAACTAAAGCCTTTAAACTGAAATTAACCACAGAAAAAGAAGTGGAAGGTTTACCCCCTAGCTTACTCAGTTTAGCCGCACAAACAGCACGCACAGACGGAGAAGAAAACGCTACCCCAGAAGCTGGACCTTGGGTGATTACTTTAGATTATCCCAGTTATATTCCTTTTATGAAATATAGCACCCAACGGGACTTAAGGGAGAAAGTTTATAAAGCGTTTATTTCCCGTGCAGCCAGTGGGGAATTAGACAATAATCCACTCATCGAACGTATTTTAGAACTGCGGAAACAACAAGCAGAAATTCTCGGTTACAATACCTATGCAGAAGTTAGTTTAGCTCGGAAAATGGCCCCTAGTGTTGAAGCAGTAGAGGCATTATTAGAAGAGTTAAGAAAAGTCAGTTATGACGCTGCGGTTAAAGACTTAGAAACCCTAAAAGAATTCGCTAAAACTGATGACTTAAAACAGTGGGATGTGAGTTATTGGGCAGAAAAACAACGGGAAACCTTATTCAATTTTACTGCCGAAGAATTACGTCCTTATTTTCCATTACCGCAAGTATTAGATGGGTTATTTACCTTAGCAAAAAGAATTTTTGGGGTAAAGATAACGTCTGCAGATGGAAAAGCACCTGTATGGAACGAAGATGTTAGATATTTTCAGGTGAATAATGAAGCAGGAGAAGCGATCGCACACTTCTATTTAGACCCCTATAGTCGCCCCGCAGAGAAGCGGGGAGGGGCCTGGATGAATGATTGTATTGGACGGGCAAAAATCAAGCTAGAAGAGCAATTTATGACCCGTTTACCTGTCGCTTATTTAATCTGTAATCAAACCCCTCCCGTGGATGGAAAACCCAGTTTAATGACCTTTGATGAAGTCACTACTTTATTTCATGAATTTGGCCACGGGTTACAACATATGTTAACAAAAGTTGACTATCCTGGGGCTGCTGGAATTAACAATGTAGAGTGGGACGCGGTAGAATTACCCAGTCAATTTATGGAAAATTGGTGTTACGATCAAACCACTTTGTTTAACATGGCCAAACATTATGAAACGGGAGAAACGTTACCCGAACATTACTATGATAAGTTAGTTTCTGCTCGTAATTATATGAGTGGTTCAGGGATGTTAAGACAGTTACATTTTAGTTTCCTTGACTTAGAATTACACCATCGTTATCAACCCAATGGGGAGGAAACTCCTGGGGATGTTCGTAACCGTATTGCTGAGAAAACTACGGTCATAAAACCGTTACCAGAAGACTCATTTTTATGTTCTTTTGGTCATATTTTTGCTGGCGGTTATGCAGCCGGTTACTATAGTTATAAATGGGCAGAAGTATTAAGCGCGGATGCGTTTTCGGCCTTTGAAGAAGCAGGTTTAAACGATGAAAAAGCGGTTTCAGAAACAGGAAAACGGTTCAGAGATACGGTGTTAGCATTAGGGGGCAGTTTGGACCCGATGGAAGTGTTTAAAGCATTCCGTGGACGGGAACCGCAAACGGAACCTTTGTTAAGACATAGTGGTTTATTACAAACTGCATAATCTATCATTTAAGTGCGTTATTATTCTAGTAACGCACTTACTTATTTATTCGTGAGGGTTAAAAACCATTAATCCTAAAAGAAGTGATCACTCTGAAGAAAGACGAAAAGAAGGAAGAAGGGTTAGTCCTGCTTTTAATGATGCAGTGAATGCAAAAAAAAGTGATGTTTTTCTTCAAGAAGATGATAGATATGTGGTTAGGGGAAAGAGAGGAAGAGAACACATTTTTGAGAAAGATGGGTAGTTAGTAACAACAATTAATCGTTCTTCTCAAGCACATTTAATGAAAATTCGTCGAAATGAAAGACGACCCATTACTGATAATGAATTTATTGAATTTAAGGAGTTATTTAAATGACATTAGATATTGATAGAAATATTGAAAAACAAGAAGAAATGGACTTAGAAGATCAGCTTTCTTGTCTAACAGCAGATTTAATTGAGTATAAAAAAAACAAGATGTTTCTTAATAATCTTTTTAATGTCGAGTCAGGACAATGGACAGATATTAACACTTTATGTCAAGGTATTAATCATTTACAAAACCAACTGGAATTAATTGAAAAATCTTGTGATGAACAGCTAACGGTTACCTGGTTAGATTATCCTCTTAGTACAATGGGAGAAGGTTATTGTTTAATTATTTTTTATTTGGAATCTTTACATTGGGATAATATTGCTCTTTATAATAGAAAAGACTTTATTTAAGCAACTACCCGAAAAATCTCAACTCGCAATCTTAACTTTTTTAGAACAATTTGCCAATAATAATCAACAATAAACGAAAATAGAGAAAACAATGAACATCAAACCATCAAAAACTACACAAAATGAGCCATCTGTGATCAAACTGTAAAAAATCGTTACAATAGAAGCAACCAGTTATAAAGAAATGTTACAAAAATGATTAGCACCGACCTCGAACAAATATCCTTACAACTAGAAAGCGAAAACTCCCGCGATCGCCTGTTAGCCTTAGCTTCCTTAAGACAAGTTTCCGCAGAAGATGCAGTCCCTTTAATTAAGAAAGTCTTAGACGACGAAATCTTACAAGTGCGATCAATGGCAGTGTTTGCCCTAGGAGTCAAACAAACTGACGAATGTTACCCTATCTTAGTTAAACTATTAGAGACAGACCCAGACTATGGCATTCGGGCTGATGCTGCTGGCGCATTAGGGTATTTACAAGATCCGCGCGCTTATGAACCCTTATCCAGAGCATTCTACGAAGACACACAATGGTTAGTAAGGTTTAGTGCTGCTGTGTCCCTGGGTAACTTAGGGGATGTTCGCGCCAAAACCCTCTTGTTACAAGCCTTAGACAGCAAAGAAACCGTCATGCAACAAGCAGCGATCGCAGCCATTGGCGAGATCAACGCCATCGACGCTATCGATGAGATTTTGCGCTTTGCTAACTCCGAAGATTGGTTAGTGCGGCAACGTTTGGCACAGGCTTTAGGTAACTTTAACACAGAAAAGAGTATTTCTGCTCTCAACTTCTTAGCCAAAGATGGTCAACCCCAAGTCAGAGAAGCTGCTTTATTTTCTCTTAACCTTCTGGAACAAGACAACTAAGAAAGGGTGAGATGTCATGATACAATCAGGGTTGTGGGGTTGCTTAAAAAATAGCCACAAATAGCCTTATTTAACCCTCTAAATCTTAAGAAATAAAAGGGATAAAAGTAACCCATCACCCTATTTTTATCAGATAACTCAACAGTGTTCATGGACATACAAACCTTTCTAGAATCATGTATCGGTCAATGGTTTTCTCAGCGAAGTAGCTATCAGTTTGACACAGAAAAAGCAGAGAGTCATAAATCGGAATTAACCGTAGAATGGTTGAACACTGATCATTCTCTGCTGGTTTCCCTTTGTCAACAACATCGTATTGATCCTAACCAAGCGATCGGTGGTCAAGAAATTAGTTGGAATAGTTCTAGTGACTATTATAGCCAACAAAAGCAAACAGGAACGGCAACGATGATTGTTATTCCTGATAGTAATACACCACAAAAAGGAAAAATTATACAAAGTTTTCAGTCTAACCCTTCATCCCAAGGAAACTATAGTTTAGGAGATGATGAAGCATTAACATTGACCCTTGAAATGGGCGACTTTTTAATGGAAGAAAGGATCTGGTTTGCCAGTCCGAACTTACGACTACGTACCAGTTTAATGAAAGGAAAAGATGGCTATAGTCGCACTGCTTTTTATTCAGAAATTCGCCGACTTCCTCCCCAAGAAGTCGCATAATTAAATCAATTAATTTTACCTAGGAGAACTATTAAAAATGCGTATTTTAATTATGGGTGGAACCCGTTTTATTGGAGTTTATCTCACCAAAGAATTAGTTAAACAAGGTCATGAAGTGGTCTTATTTAACCGAGGCAATAAACCGGCACCCATTGAAGGGGTAACACAAATTCACGGCGATCGCAAGGATGCTAACCAGTTAAAAGAAAAGTTAGCTTCTGAAAGTTTTGATGGGATTTTTGATAACAATGGTCGGGAATTAAGCGATACTCAACCCCTCGTAGAAATCTTTAATAATAAAGTTAAGCATTTTGTCTATGTGAGTTCAGCAGGAGTCTATTTAAAGTCCGATCAAATGCCTCATATCGAAGGAGATGAAGTCGATCCCAATAGTCGTCATAAAGGAAAATTTGAAACCGAAAGTTACTTAGAAAAATCGGGTATTCCCTGGACTTCTATTCGTCCCACCTATATCTATGGTCCTCAAAATTATAATGATTTAGAAGCTTGGTTTTTTGATAGAATTGTGAGAAATCGACCCATTCCTATTCCTGGTAATGGCTTACATTTTACCCAGTTTGGTCATATTGAAGACTTAGCTAAAGGGATGGCTGCAGTATTAGGAAATGAACAAGCGATCGGACAAATTTATAACATTTCGGGGGAACGTTATGTTACCTTTGATGGGTTAGCTAAAGCTTGCGCCGTTGCTGCGGGTAAATCTGCCGATGACATTAATATTGTTCATTATGATCCTAAACAATTCGACTTCGGTAAAAAGAAAGCATTTCCTTTGAGAATGCAGCACTTTTTTGCTGATATTCATAAAGCATTACAAGAATTAGATTGGAAACCCGAATATGATTTAATTAACGGTTTGAAAGACTCATTTGAAAATGATTATTTAGCATCGAAACGGGATCAAGCTGACATTGATTTTACTTTAGATGAACAAATTTTATCAGCTTCCTAATTGTTATATTTTTAAGGTGGGCATTGCCCACCCTACTTTTTGAAATTTAGAATAAAAATAATAGTTACATTTAAAAATATTTTGAAGGTATATTGATGAATCAAGAATCAATTGATAATAACTTAGTACCCAAAGAATCTATAACAGTAGAAGTACAACCAAGTTATACAGAAAAAACTGAAAGACTTAATACGATTTTAACTGGAATTGCTACAGTTTTAAATGCTATTAAGCCCTTTCTTTTGGTTATTTTTTGCCTTATTGTCTTGAGTTGGGCTGGAAAATTTGTGATGAATTACTCCATGTCTCAAGGGATATCTGAATTAAATAGCAGAGAAAATACAGAGGTTACAATTACTGTTCCTGAAAAAAAAAATATTGATGAAGGTATTGCAATTTCCCTTAAACAAGCAAAAATAAACGCAGAAAATTTTGCTTCAGAAGAATTAGATCAATGGGTAAATCAATTAATGACTCGTGTTGATGATAGTTTTTTACCTTGGTATTTTGGTTATTTCAATCAAAAATATCAAGAACTTCGTACTCCTTTTCTTTACTTAAAATCAGCCGTATTTCATTGGGTTAATCGTAAAAATCCTTCTCCAAATCAAGCAGTTGCTAAACAATTAACTGAAGAAATGCAAAGGGAGTTTGCTAAACGAGTATTACAGCCAAAATTATCACAACTTCAACTAGAAAATATAACCCGAAATACAGCCAATGTATATGTTGATTCCCTAACCAATAATCTCGCTAACCTTCAAAGTCATTATAATATTCCCCAAGCTGAATGGGAAAAATATCTTAATGGTCTTGCTGTAACTATTAAGGATGCTGAAGGTAATGTCTCTAATTTATCGATGAAACTTTTAGTGGTTGGAAGTCCCTATTTATTTGCTAAAGCTATGATTCCTCTTGCTAGTAAAGGAGGGATAGCGATGTTATCTCTAGCTGGAAAATCTGGGGCAAAAATGGCGGCTAAAACCGGAGGAATCGCTGCTACTAAAATAGGGGCGCAGTTGATTGATCCTCTTGTCGTTTTTGGTATTATGATGTGGGATCTTTGGGACTATCATCATACCGTTAGTGTCGAAAAGCCCATATTACGAAATACAATTGAACTTTATCTACAAGAGGTTAAAGAAATATTGTTAGAAAACAGCATTATGTCATCCATTTATCAGGTTGAAAATGGCATATTGAAGGCTTTGTAATATTAATAAGGTGGGCAATGCCCACCCTACTTTTTTAAGCTTTCCAGTTAACCCAATCTTGAGGCTTTAAGAAAGTGTTGTATAACTCAGCTTCTGGGGTATTGGGTTCCGGTTCATAACAGTATTCCCAACGAACCAAAGGGGGTAAAGACATCAAAATAGACTCGGTACGACCATTGGTTTGTAGACCAAAAATTGTCCCGCGATCATATACTAGATTAAACTCCACATACCGTCCCCGACGATATAATTGAAACTGTCTTTCTCTGTCCCCATATTCGGTATTACGACGCTTTTCGACAATGGGAAGATAAGCCGGTAAAAAAGTCCGTCCACAGTCATTAACAAAAGCAAACAACTCTTCCCAAGTACGGTTTTTTTGAGGAGATAATTGATTACTATAGTTGGCTGCTGCTTTATCAGCATGGGGACCGCGATATAAGGGGTCAGTTCCATCTTGATAATCAAAGAAAATACCCCCAACGCCACGGGTTTCTTGACGGTGTTTGAGATAGAAATATTCATCACACCACGGTTTAAACACGGGATAATATTCAGGGTGATGTTTATCGCAAGTTTCCTTTAAAGTACGATGAAACTGGGCTGCATCTTCAGCAAAGGGGTAATAGGGAGTTAAGTCAATACCGCCTCCAAACCACCAAACTGGACCCGCTTCAAAATAGCGATAATTGAGGTGAACCGTGGGAACGTAGGGGTTACGGGGGTGGAGAACCATAGAGGTTCCCGTGGCGTAAAAACCATGTCCTTCTGCTTCAGGACGCTGTTTTAAGATGGAAGGGGGTAACTGTTTTCCCCACACTTCGGAGAAGTTTACCCCACCCTGTTCTAATAGATTACCGTCTCTGAGGACACGAGAACGGCCACCGCCTCCCTCTTCTCTTTCCCAACTGTCCTCATGAAATTTGCCACCACCGTCTGCTGTTTCAAGTCCTTGGCAAATTTCGTCTTGAAGGGTTTTCATGAAGTGACTGACCCGTTGCTGGGCATCTTCGGGAGGTAAAGAAGTTTGTTGCGGACTGGTAACGTCTGTTGTTATAGGGGTCATATCTCGTTAACTAAGACTTTGATCAAAAGTTCAACAGTAACTTGTCCATTACACTGACAAAATTACGCTTATGATCAATCTAAGGCTTGATGGGTCAAAAGTATCATTAAGTTTAGTAAAGTCTTCTGGTTGTCTGATTTATTGCCACATTTCAGGAAGTTTAATCTCGCTATATTGACGTTCTTGACATTCGAGACTTATTAATAGTTTTATCTAGTCCCATTTTAGCTTTTTCAATATCTAAATTCATAATTCAATCAAATAGAGTAGTTTTAATCAATTTTTATTTCGTTTTATTAACCTTGAATTTATTTTTATCAACTGCATCAAATATAGAGTTGATAATAGAAACAACACAAGGGACTGCAACGGAGTTTCCCACTAATTTTCTAGCTGATGAATAGGAACCAATCAATTGAAACCAGTCAGGAAAACCTTGTAAACGGAGCATTTCTCGTTCGGTTAAACGACGTTTACCATTGACTAAAAGATAATTATAAGATGCTCCGGCTCTCATGGCACAAGAGTAAGGATAAGCACTAATATGACCTGCTTTATTTTCATGCCAAATTGTAATTTTATGCTGATGATTTCCTTGATATTTAGCTAATCTATTTTTTTGTATTTGTTCAGAAGCATTGTAAAATTCTGATACAGATTTTTCGATTATTTCTGATAAGGGTTTCATTGATATATTTGGTTTTTTCCAAATAAAAGCAAGGGGGTCTCGAAAACCAACAATAAAAACTCGCTCTCGTTTTTGGGGTAAGCCAAAGTCTAAAGCATTTAAAACTTTATAGTCTGCATAATAACCTAAATTAGATAAAATTTCTAAAATAGTTTTTAAGGTTTTACCTTTATTATGTCCGACTAATTGTTTAACATTTTCTAAGATAAAAGCATAGGGTTTATGGTACTTAAGAATTCGAGCTATCTCAAAAAATAGAGTGCCTCTTGTATCTTCAAAGCCTTTAAGCTGACCACAAATACTAAAAGGTTGACAAGGAAAACCAGCTAATAAAAGATCATGTTTAGGAATTGATGATATAGGAATTTTGGTAATATCTCCTTGCGGTTTTTCCTTAAAATTCGCTTCATAATTTTTTTGAGCATCGGCATCGATATCCGAAGAAAAAACACAAATAGGGTCTATTTTTTTATCTTTAAATCTATACTGAGAACAAACTGATTCTAAAGCAATCCGAAAGCCTCCAATTCCACAAAAGAGATCAATATATTTTAACTTTAAGGTTGAATTTGTAGGGGTTAATTGACCTTTAAATAGCATAGAAAGTTTGAGATAATGAATTAAGATGTATCAAGGTGGGGAATACCCACCTAAGAGTTAAGTATCTAAGAGACTGTTTATAAACAGAATCTTAAGAGGGTAGGGTGGGCAAGTCAAAGACTTATCTCAACTAACCCCATTCCTAAAAATCTTGCCCACCTTACAAAATTGGTTTTTATTTTTTCTTTAGGAACAGTTTCTAAGACTTCGGTAAAATCTTTCCAATGGTCAAATTTTCAGGGACAAAAGTCTCTCTTGCAACTCGTTGAACATCGGCAGAGGTGACTGCGTCAATAGCTTGTATTTGGTCAAACAAATTGCGCCAAGTTCCCGTTTTTACTTCATATTCAACTAACGCTTTACCCATACCTAAATTAGAGTCTAGAGAACGTAATAAACCGGCTCGTAATTGATTTTTTACCCGTTGTAATTCTTGTTCAAAAACCGGTTCAGTTTTCAATTTTTCAATTTCTAAGGATAAGGCTGTCGCCACCTCTTCTATGGAAGCATTAGGAGAGGTTTGAGCATAAAATAACATCAAATTGGGATATTTATCCGCCGGAAATCCATTAAATCCTTGAGCCACTAAAGCCACTTGTTTTTCTTCAACTAAAGACTTATATAAACGAGAGGTTCTTCCCGAACTTAATAAAGTCGAAATCACCTGATAAATGGCACTATCTGGATGACTTAAAGCAGGAACATGATACCCTTCTAAATACCAAGGTTGAGACGCTAGTTTTAAGGTAACTTCACGGGTTTCTTCTTGTTTGGGTTCGACTTTTGTCACTTGAGGGGGTGCAGGTTTTTCCTCATAGCGACCAAAATAAACTTGAGCTAATTGTTTAACTTGTTCCGGTTGAACATCCCCAACAAGAGCAATGGTTAGGTTACTCGGCCCATAATAAATATTGAAAAAGTCTTGAACATCTTCACGGGTTAAATTGCGAATATCTTCGTTATAACCAATGGTAGGACGCTTATAAGGATGTTCTGTAAAAGCAGTATCTAAAAACGCTTCTACCATCGTCCCAATGGGGTTATTTTCTGTCCGTAACCGTCGTTCTTCTAAGATGATATTTTGTTCTTTATAAAATTCCCGAAACACAGGATCTAAAAATCGTTCTGATTCTAGAGACATCCACAATTCTAATTTATTGGAGGGAAAACTATAAAAGTAACGGGTTGCATCTGCACTGGTTGTAGCATTAATATTAACGCCACCAGCCGTTTCTACAATTCGGCCAAAAGCATTTTGTTGGACATAACTGGCTGCTTCTGCTTGTACTTTGTCAAAGCTTTCTCTTAATTGTTTAACTTTCTCTTCATCCCCTGCTTTTTTAGCAGCTTTGAGTTGTTCAAAAACTTGATCTAAACGAGTTAAAGTTTCTTTTTCTTTTTCATAGTTAGTGGTACCAATTTCTGTGGTTCCTTTAAAGGCTAAATGTTCTAAAAAATGAGCAACTCCTGTTTTTCCATCGGGTTCATTTGCCCCTCCCACATCAGCGTAAGTGACAAAAGAAACCACAGGAGCGTCATGATTTTCCATAATAATAAATTTCATGCCATTATCTAAGGTAAATTCTGTCACTCGTTCAATGGCACGATTTAAATAAGGAGTAATAGAAGAAGACTCATTAGAAGAGGTGGTTTGTGTGACAGCTAGAGCCTTTCCCCCCAGAAATAAAATAAGACAGAGAAGGCTAATCGTGTAACCCATGAAGCGAGACAATTTCAAAACATTAATGACCATAGAGATAAGAAAACTCTTGAAAGATTAATAGATTCTTTTATAGCATATCAAAATTAGAAGCTAAATAAATTATTTTTGTCCCTTCTCACGTCTTTTTTTTGGGATGAGTCGGTAGGGTTGCCCTTGTCTTTTATTCTTTTTTGATGCTTATTGAGAACAAATTTTAGTCAAAAGAAATTAAAAAACATATAGCTACTGATAGATCAATATATTTTTTTTGTTTAAGAGGAAAATGATTCAACTTCAAGGGAAAAATATTAATTATATTGCTTATAAAAAACAAAAAACAGATTTTTAAAAAATTAATATTTTCTATATATTCTTTGACTAGAGAAAAATTGTACCGTTAAGCTTCATCAAATCACAACCCAGGGATGGGGATCAGAAGAATTATGGCTAAAATCTTACCTTTCAGGGGAAATAGTTGTTCAAATACGGCTTAAATCCTGGTTACAAAAAGCATTTCTGTTTAATAGTCTTAGACCGGTGCCGTGGCACTTTTGCTCTTTGAGTTCTCAGGTAGTTAAAGAGGCAGATTGACACAATAAGAAAACATAATTAAATAATAGAACATTCCCTAAAAAACTTTATACAATCTTCCTAGTCAGGAGAGTTAACCCATTGAGTATTCATGACCTTAAACTATGGACGGGAAATTTGCGGTAATTTAAGCACAGCCCAATCAAGGGAATGGTTAATTACAAACGGTATTGGGGCTATGGTTGTGGTACCATTTCAGGGGTCATAACCCGTTGTTATCATGGCTTATTGATCGCTGCGTTGAACCCTCCTCTAAAACGAACCTTACTACTGTCAAAACTCGATGAAACCATCCA
>NZ_PRLH01000142.1 GCF_003013815.1 Cyanothece sp. BG0011
GGGTTGTTGAAAAAGAGTTTAAAAAAATAACCTCTAAGTCATGAGTTATGGCTTTTCGCTTCGTGAGTGGTGGTAAATAAAGCGAAAAAATCTTACACTAAACAAATGTTAAATATTTGATAATCTATTGGTTTATTATGTCAGTTCTGGCAGCGATCGCAGTTTTAATCATATTAATTGTTGTTCATGAGTTGGGTCACTTTTCCGCAGCTCGGTTACAGGGAATCCATGTCACTCGGTTTTCCATCGGATTTGGCCCCGTTTTAGCAAAATATAAGGGCAAAGAAACAGAATACACCCTTTGCGCCATTCCGTTAGGGGGATTTGTCGCCTTTCCTGATGATGACCCTGAGAGCAATATTGCCCCCGATGACCCCGACTTACTCCGTAATCGTCCCATTTTTGACCGTGCGATTGTGATTAGTGCCGGCGTTATCGCTAATCTGATTTTTGCCTATTTTCTCTTGGTGGGGCAAACTGCCACCATAGGGATTCAAGAGTTACAACCGGGGTTAAGTATTCCCCAAGTAGACGAAAATTCTGCGGCCATGGTCGCTGGCCTCGAATCCGGCGATGTCATCCTTTCAGTGGATAATCAATCTTTGGGAGACTTTCCCGATGCAACCAGCCTATTTATTGAAAAGGTTAAAAATGCTCCGGGTCAACCCCTGGATTTAACCGTTGAAAGAGAGGATAAAATTGTCGATTTAACGGTCGTTCCCGAAGCGAATGAGGAGGGAGAAGGCAAAATCGGAGTGGCCTTATTACCCAATGTACAATTAAACCGCTCTCAAAACTTACTCGAAGCTTTCAGTTATAGCGCGGAAGCTTATCAAAATGTAACCATGTTAACCCTACAAGGTTTTTGGCAATTAGTCAGTAATTTTCAAGAAAATGCCAAACAAGTGGCCGGCCCTGTGAAAATTGTTGAATATGGAGCGAGTATTGCTCAAAATAATCTAGGGAATTTGTTTCAGTTTGGAGCGTTAATTAGTATCAATTTAGCCATTATTAATACCCTTCCTTTACCGGCTTTAGATGGAGGACAATTAGTCTTTTTATTAATTGAAGGTTTACTCGGTAAACCCTTACCCCTAAAACTTCAAGAAGGTATTATGCAAACTGGTTTAGTGTTACTCCTCAGTTTAGGTATCTTTATCATTATTCGGGATACGGTTAATTTAGCGGTTGTTCAAGACTTAATTCAACAAATTGGTTTGTAACTTTAAAGGAATTAATGTAATAAAGAGAGATAGTAGTTTACTGTCTCTTTTTTATTTATGAAGTAGAATAAAATAACTAAACTCTAAGTCATATTAGCCTTATGCAAGCAACTATCCCTAAAGCTTTATCCATCGAAGACTACTTAAAACAAGAAGAAAAAGCCGACGTTAAAAGTGAGTATATCAACGGAAAAATTATTCCCATGGCAGGTGGAACAGTTAATCACAATCAAATTGCAGTAAACATTACCACTGAACTGAATTATGCTTTCAAAAAGCAAGATTATCGGGTATATATGGGAGATGTCCGTCTATGGATACCTGAAAAAAATATTTTTACTTATCCAGATATCATGGTAATCAACGGTGATCCCATTTATTACGAAAACCGTAAGGATACCATCTTAAATCCTATTCTAATCATTGAAGTTTTATCCCCTTCTACAGAAAATTATGATAAAGAAGGAAAATTCTCTGCTTATCGAACCATTCAAGGGTTTTCTGAATATATGTTACTGAGTCAAACTAAAATTTATGGAGAAAAATTTACCAAAACCGATGAGAAAACATGGTTATTTCAAGAATTTCACCAAGAAGATCAAGCAATACAAGTACAATTAGAAAATATATCTTTACAGTTTGATGATATTTATAGCAGTTCCCATACTTGTGAGATACAAAAGTAATCGCTTTGAGGCAGAAGGCAGAAGGCAGAAGGCAGGTGTTAGGTGTACCTCATGAGTCCGAGAAACGCTATATCATAAAGTTAATTTTTAAATTTATCTGAAACAAAAAGAGTCAACCACCGTTGACCCCTATAATAATTATTGATGATTAATGACTAATCATAATGGTTTGGTGGCAACAATGGTCCGATGACGATGATCACTAGGAACCGTAGTTTGATAATCAAACCCTAATTCTTTTAACGCTTCTTCCACATTAAAAGTGTAATAATCATCGCTGTGAGGTTCGGTACTTTTCATTAAGGTGAACAAAACCGGTGGTAAGTTTTGAATTACTTCTGATCTAGGGTTATTATCAACAATACCGAGAACCCCCCCAGGACGTAAAAGACGCAACACTTCCTTAAAAATAGCGATCGCAGCATGACGGGGTAATTCATGGAGAACAAACTGAATGGTAATCACATCAAAGGAATGATCCCCAAAGTCCGTCTTTTCAGCTAAACCATGTATCCATTGACTAATTTCTTGTTGTTCATCGGTCACTTTTGCCACCGCTAACATATAGGGAGATAAATCAAGTCCAATGGTGTTAATGGGTGTATTTTGTCGTTTACTGTAGTAACGGTGCAGTTCTTTCGTAGAAATTCCCACAGAACAACCGATATCAAGGACATCCTTAACTTGAGAAGGGCTATAGGGTTCTAAAACGGCATGGAAACTAGATCGTAACCGTTTTTGAGCTTCTTGCCAGGTTAAATCTTCATTTTTCCACACTCGAAGACCTAAAGACTGTGTAGCAGGAATGGCCTCAAACGCAGCTTTCCAGCAGAGATTCCCTTGATCGTAAGCATGAAAAGGAACCAGATAATAGTCAGGATAAACGATATCAGGGTTAGTGATTTGTCCGAGTAAGCTTTTAGCGGGAGATTGTTCTAAGGTTTGACAGTTTCCTTCCCACGAAATGCCGTTTTTTTCTGCTGTTTTAATAATAACTTGTCTCGCTTGGTGGGTCATGAGGCGATAAATAGGCTTTGTTTGTATCATTAAATTGACAAAGCGCGAGAGAAGATCGTTACCCGTCCAGTCAGGTTTAACTTTATCCGCCATGATTTGAGAATAAGGGTTGATGGTTTGAAGATATTTTTCACTATATCACTATTTAGTAATATATGATATTCTGGCAATAATCCCAGTAAAGTTTTAAGTTTTATTAAAAGCGGTTTTCTCTCCGTCATCATCTTACTTTTGATAGATGAATCTTTGAACTAATTTACTATGCAATAAAAACAGTTACATAAAGCTACGGTAAAATCTTTGCAAAAATAGGCAGAAGATTAATGATTATTCTTCTGTTAATTCAAGGTTTTTGTCCCATCATCTTAGGAAAATTTAGAAATGTCTCAAGAATCCTCAGTATCATCAACTCAATTGTCTTCGACTTGGGGAAAATTCTCCAATTTATCACAAGCCCAAAAAGTCAAAAAGAAATTAGAAGAAGAGGGAATTTCGTCAAAACACATTACGGTAGAAGTGGAAAACTATGATCCTCCTCTCAAACTAGAACAAACCCAAGCCATTAATAATTTAAAAACAGGTGCGATTACAGGCACAATTTTAGGGGCATTAATTGGTTTATTAATTAGTTTAATTGTGACAGATTTTTCTCATTTAGGATTGGATGCTTTAAGCAACTTTAAAGCCATCCATTATGCCACCCCTTTAATTGCGGGTGGGATTGGTGCGGCCGGAATCAGCGTCATTTTAGCCATCAGTGGGTCTAAAGTGCCTAACTTTACTCAAGGTGAAAGAGACAGTGACAATCAAACCTTACCTAAACTCTACTTAGTGGTTGTTGAAGGAACATCAGAAGAGATTGAGCTTACTCAGAAAATAATTGTTCAAGAATCAGGAGTCGTTGAAGCAGAAGACAGATAAAGGATAAATCATAAAAGTCATAAAATACGAGGGCAAATCAAATAGATTAAACCCTCGAATTTTTAACGCATTGATCAATTGATGAATTTAGCCACCACGCATGGTTCCTGCGTTATTTTCTCGGTTACCAATGGGATCGCTAGTATCGGTTTCTGTCCCGACAATATTTCCGCGATCAGCCATAGCATTTCCCGTTGCTACCCAGTTGCCATTCTCGTCTTTTTCATAGCGAGCTTTGACGGAATTCCAGGCTACCTGAGTCGCATTTTCGTCGTTCATGCCATTTTCCAAAGTAGCATTATAAGCAGCCATAAATAGTTGCTGTCCATGCTTGGGCAATTGCTCTGTAATTTCTCTGGGTAATTCTTCTACGCTTGCATAGGTCATAATTCAGATTTCCTTCTAGTGTTGTCTTACAGTTATTTAGATTTATTTAAGCAAAAAGGAAATCAATAATAATCATTCTTTGGTGGGATTTAATCAATTTAATTCCATTAAGTAACTTGTTTTGGCTATGTCTAAAGAATGATTTATAAATATAGAGATTAGCAAGATTGGAGTTAATAGAATGGGGATTGATACCCCATTCTATTGATCGGACTTATTCGGTTTCTTGGTTTAATTCCCTGTCATCTTTTTCGGGGCTTTCTTCAATGTTTTCTCCTTTTTCTTTGGCTTCATGTTCTTCTAGGAGTTGTACAACCTTTTTACGAATTTCTTGATGTCTTTCTACCCCTTCGTAGGCGAAACGGTTAAAATTATTTCTGACAATTTCTGACTCAATATATTTAACGCGATCGCTAGTATCGGGGTGAGTGGATAACCAAGCCGGGGGACGGTTTTGGTGTTCATCCTCCATCACTGCCATGAGGTTGCGAAGCCCATCGGCAGCATACCCTGTAGCAGCTAACAACCTTGTACCGAATAAGTCCGCTTGTTCTTCCATACCGCGACTGTAGCTTAAAATGGCTAAGTTACTGGCGATCCCTCCTACATAGGGGATATAGTCCACCACACTGCTGGTTAGGGCCCCTTGGGTCATTTGCTGGAAACCGTGAGACAAAACAGAATGGGCTAATTCGTGGGCGAGTAACCCTGCGATCTCTGCTTCTGAGGAGGTTTTGGCGATCGCCCCGGCGTTGATAAAGATTTTACCCCCAGGTAAAGCAAAGGCGTTAAGGTTTTCGTCCATCACCACAAAAAATTCATATTCAAATTCATCTCTTCCGGCAACTTTTGCTAATTTTTGACCAATTTCATTGATATATCCTGTTACTTCGGGATCTTCAATTAAGGTCAGACGATTTTTAAAGCCGTCGGCATAACTTTCCCCAATGGCTGATTCTCCTTGTAGTAAAAGATAGCTTGTTTGAAGGGTAGAAAGGGGAGCAAAAACATTGCCCATCAAGGCGGCCCCAATACCACCCATCACTGCATTTCCTACTACATTCCATGTCATTTGTTCTTGCAGTTCTCCTTGATAGCGGTCTAAATTTCTATCCGCTAATTCTTTAAATTCATCCCGTAAGAAATGATCTTGATTAAATACAGCAAATTGACGGGCGGTTAAAGAGGCAGCCAACCAATTTTTTGCCTGTTCATCGGCTTCAATTTTAGCCTTAACCAATGGGGCTTCATTGGGATATAAACTCACCGCATTTTCTAACACGTTTAAGGCTTTTTCGTGTTGCTCATCTTTTCTCAAGATTTCAGCATATTTGATATGACCTGGAATGAATTCTGGATAGTCTTGGGACAATAATTGTAATGGCGCAATTCGCTTACTTTTGAAGACTTCGCTTTCAGTTAAACTTTCTTGATACAGTCGCCAGTAAACTGCACCTCCTGGTAATAAGTATTCTGCCTCATAAACAGCTTGAGCTAAGATTTCTCGGTTTAACTCTGCTTCATTTCCGAAGGGTTCTTTAACTTCCCGATAGAATCTTTCTGCTAACAAAGTTTCACCACATTTATAAAAATGATCCGCTTTCGCCAGACTAGGATAATGGGTAATTTCTGCTTGAGAAATATTTAAGATTTTGTCTTCTTTATCTTCTTTTTCCTCTTGATTTTCTGTGGTTTTTTCTTCGATTTCAGGGGGTTTCTCTAAGGATAAAGCTTCTGCATTATTAGTGGGTTTTTCTGTTTCGTTTTCAGCCACTTGTACAGGGGGAATTAACGGATGTTGCACTTGCGGGGGGGCCGCGTCACAACTATTGGTGGTTGCAGTTGTTGTCTCCTCACTTTCTTGAGAGGTTGGGGTTTCTGTCGTTTCAGAAGTGGTTGTTTCGACTGGGTGAGATTGGGGTTTTTCTTCTGTTGTATCCCTAACCGTGGACTCAGAAACGGGGTTATTCATTTCTGCGGAGTTATTATTAGATAAATCAGCAATTTCAACAGATTTATCAGCTTGAGGAGTGGTTTCTAGGGTAATATTTCCTTTGAGAAAAGAGAATTGATTTTGCTCTACTTCTTGGGATAAAACAACGTTAGGACAAAGAATACCGACTAAAATAATCGATAAATACCAATTAAGTTTCATGGCCACCTGATTTTTATATATTGATTGACAACAGATATTGCTTCTATGTTATAAACGATTTACTCTATGGTAACGACTTTTATGATAATTTTAGGTTCTCAAAACTGGGTTTTATGGGAAAATAAAGAGATTTATGACTGAATATTACATAAACCTTAATATTATGAGAAATTTTCTTTTAGTAAAGGTTAAGCATTGCTTTTCTCTGGTATTAACTAAAACAATTTAAGCTTTTATTTATTGACATCCTCCGAATATTTCTCTAGCCACTATAATAGATGCAGACAATGGTGGTGTGAGTCAGTATTATGAGTAAAAACCGTTCTCCGATGCAACGGGACCATAACTTACAATGTCTTCATAAAGGGAAACCCAATAGAAGACATTATTCTTGGATGGGTTGGAGTGTTAGCGTTGTTTTGTTAGGAGTAGCAGGGGGAACCCTCGCAGGGGGTATTTTAATCCAACACAACTTAACCCCTGTGGTAGAGAAGCAGTTAAGCAGTTTTCTTAATCGTCCTGTAGAATTAGGGGAATTAGAAGCATTTTCCTTTAATTATATTCGCTTTGGACAGACGGATCTTTTAACCACGCCGACTGACCCGGCTAATGTGTCCATGTCGGGGTTAAAAATTGCTTATAATCCCCTTAAATATATTATAGATGGAAAATTAGAAATTGAAGTAACGGCCATTGAACCCTCTGCTTATTTAGAACAGGGAAAAGATGGTAACTGGTTATTAACTCAGTTTAAGACATTAAATCCTAATAGTCCCATTCGGTTAAAAAATTTAGGCATACAAAAAGGTGAGGCTATTCTTGTATCTCGTTCTAAAGATGGTGAAAAAGAAACTCCCATCAACTTAGAACATTTATCGGCCGTTGTTCAACCGATCAATAATAATAGTGAACTGAAGTTTCAAGTTGATTCTAGCATTGTTAATAGTGGAAACTTCAATATTGCTGGTATATTTAGCCAAGAAAATAAATCAACAAATTTATTAGTTAGAGGTCATCAAATTAATGCTGAGATAATTAGTCAATTGTTACCCCTACCCATTGGATTAGAATCAGGGAAAATTGATGCGAATTTAGAAGTTTCCCATGCTAATAAAAAACTCAGCAATCTGCAAGGAGTTGCGAGGCTAAATCAAGTTTATTCAAAGGTTACGGGATTACCTCACCTATTAAAAACTCATGGACAATTACAATTTAAAGGAAGAAAAATTAATTTTGATGAGGTGATTACTCAGTTTGGAAAAATCACAGGAGTTGTTAAGGGAAATATTGATTTAGATCAAGGCTTTAATTTAGTAGCAAAAACTCAATTAACTCCTATTAAAGATATTTTTAAAACAATTGAACAGCAACCCAAAAACTTACCCGTGACGGGAACCGTTCAAGGGAACTTAAAGATTATTGGATCGTTGAATGACCCTAATATTTTAATTTCGTTAAATAATAAAGATTCTATCAAAGTTGATAAAATTAATTTTAGTAATGTTAAAACCAGTTTTTCTTTAAATAAGAAACAAATTAAAATCAATAAATTTGAAGCGGTTCCTACGGTGGGCGGAGAAATTATAGGACAAGGAAATATCAATCTTAATTCATCTTCTCCCCTCTATTCCATTAATATTCAAGGAAAAAATCTTCCGACTGCTACGTTAGCCAACCTCTACGAAACCAAAATTCCTAATTATATTAAACAAGTTTCAACCCAAGTTAATTTATCAGGAAATCTCAAACAACCTGAAACATTTAAAGCCATCGGACAGGCTAATTTTCAGACAGCAGAAGGGACAATAAAAGCTGATCATATTACTTACACTAACGGAAATTGGCAAGGAACTCTTATTGCATCTGAACTTAATACTAATCATTTTAATTTACCGATTAATGATGGTAAAATAGAAGGGATTTTTCGAGTTTCTGGGACTAGCAAAAAACCTATTTATGAGAGTATAAAAGCCACAGGAAACGTAAAAATAAAAGTAGATAATGGTTGGATCGATGCTAACAATATCCAATTATCTCAAGGTCAATGGCAAGCAAACTTACAGGTAAATAATACACAAATTAAGAATATAGTCCCGAGAAAAGATTTACAGGGGATTTTAGATGGAAGTTTTCAAGTGGCAGGAGGGTTAAAACCTAATCATAATAATATTCAGGCAAAGGGACAAGGTCGTTTAACCCTAGGTGGCGGTCAAATTATTGCTAATGATTTATATTTAGAGCAAGGAAAATGGTCAAGCGAAATCACAACACAGAATGTCAATGTTAGTAGTTTAACGGATAAACTTCCCAAACAATTATCAGGGACATTAAACAGTCATTTTACTCTGGTAGGAAATAGTAACCCAGAGACTTTTTTAGAGAGTATTGAAGGAAAAGGTAACGCTAAATTAACTTTATCTCAAGGGGCGATCGCAGCCAAGGATCTCACCATTACTCAAGGTAACTTTACCACTACCCTGACACCAACGGCCATCCCTTTACAGGCGATCGCCTCTCAATTAAAAGGAAATTTATCAGGAAACTTAGAAATTGCAGGAAAATTAAACAAAATATCCCCAGAATATCTACAAGCTAAAGGAAACTTACAATTTAGTCAAGGATTACCCTATATCAATCGTTCTCTCAACACAGCTATCCAATGGGATGGACAACGCTTAACTTTAGATCAAGTCACCGCTTCCGACTTGACAGCAACAGGATGGTTAGATATAGATTTAACAAACCAGAAAAATAAATTAGAAGCAATTACAGCATTTTCATTAGATATTGAGGGAAAAAACTTTGATTTAGCTAGTTTTCCCTTATCCTTACCCGTAGAAGACTTAGAACATTCAGGAAAATTAGACTTTAAAGGAACCGTTGCAGGAACACCCAAGACTCCTAATGTTGCAGGAGAAATGGCATTAATTAACCTAAAACTAGGAGAGATAAACTTTGAGCCTGTTATTAGTGGAAATATTCTAAAAAACGAAGAAAAAGGATTAAAATTAACCTTAGATGGGACACAAGATCAACTTCATCTGCAACTTGATCCCCAACTGAAACCCCTTACCGTAGCAGTTAAACAGGAAACTATAGATTTAGTAGCCAATAAACAAGATAATCAATGGAAATTACAGGTTAATGCCTTACCTTTACCCATTATTCAAAAAATTGCTCAAAAACAGTACAAAAATAACCCCCTACTCTTCCAACCCATGACAGGAAAATTATCCGGTCAATTTACCCTAGACTTAGAGAATGGGGCGATCGCAGGTCAAAAGGTGGCCATTCGTAATCCTATTGTAGGCACAATTCAAGCAAAACAAGTTAAAGGAAACTTTCACTACGCTAACCAAAGCTTATCCCTTCAAGAGACAAAAATATTAACCCATAACAGCCAATATGACCTAAACGGACAATTTACCCAAACTCCCCAGGGTCCAGAAATAGCAGCCAATGTGAACATTAATCAGGGTAAATTACAGGATATTCTAGAAACCTTACAAATTTTTGAACTAGAAGACTTAAAACGGGGACTGAAACCGCCTAAATACGCTAAAGCGGCCGATTTGTACGAAAATAACAGCGATTCCCAGAGTCCCCTTTTTAAAGTAGAAACCGCAAAACAGTCTCTCGGCGATCGCATGGATACCTTAAACAAAATTACCGCTTTATTAGGAGAAAACCAAGAGAAACAAGGTGATAATGAAGGTTTACCAGAGTTAGATCGCTTAAAAGGAGATTTCAACGGTCAAATTGCCTTAAATATTGCCCCAAAAACTGGATTAAAACTTAACTTTGATCTCATCGGACAACAATGGGAATGGGGACAATATCAACTCACCCAGTTTCAGGCCAGAGGTAACTGGAAAGAGGGAAACTTGACCTTAGAACCCTTTAACCTACAATTAGAAGACAGTATTATTCAATTTGCTGGTCACATTGGACAAACCAACCAAAAGGGACACCTGCAAGTGGTCAATATTCCCTTAGATACCCTCTCCCAATGGGTTAACCTTCCCTCCGTCGTTACCCTTGGAGGACAACTTAACGGACAAATCAACCTGGGAGGAACCCGTGACAACCCTCAAGCATCAGGAAAATTAGCCATTAATCAACCTAGCATTAATCAAACCCTCTTAGATTCTACTCAAGGACAATTTACTTATGAAGGGGGTCAATTTAACTTTCTCGCCAGTAGTATTCTTGATCGCCAAAGTGAACCCTTAACCATAGAAGGAACCTTTCCCTACGTTTTCCCCGTGGCCAAAGTCCAACCCAAAAGCGATCGCTTATTCTTAAAATTTCAGGCCAAAAATGAAGGGTTAACCCTACTTAATATTCTCAGTCAAGGACAAGTTGCTTGGTTAGGAGGAACAGGAGAAGTCCAATTAAACTTATCAGGAAAAGTTGACCCAAAACGGGGGATTCCCTATGAACTACAGGCCGATGGTGTAGCCCAGGTTAAAAATGCTACCATTGCCACCAAAATGTTGCCCCAAAGCCCTTTTCAACAAGTTCAGGGCAAAATTTTCTTTGATTTAGATACCATTGCTTTTGATGATTTTACGGGACAATTTAGCGGTGGTCAAGTTGCAATTTCAGGGTCTTTACCCCTGTTAAAACTAACAGAAAATGATCCATCTGTCACCATTCAATTAAATAATTTAGCCCTTAACCTTCCCCAAATTTATCAAGGAGGTGTTCAGGGTAATTTAAACATTGCAGGCAGTGTATTAAGTCCCGAAATTGGGGGAGAAGTTAATCTATTTGATGGTCAAGTTTTCTTAGGAGAAAAAGGAAAGAAACCCAAACAACATAATCCTTTATTAGCTAGTACAAAATTAAACAATTTACAATTAAATTTAGGAGATAAAATTACTATCAGTCGTCTTCCTATTTTAACCTTTTCAACCACAGGAAATTTAGCTTTAAATGGAACCTTAGCAAAACCCGAACCAGAAGGGATTATAACCTTAGAAAATGGGTTAGTGAATCTGTTTGCCAGTCAATTAAGGTTGGCAGGGGGAAAAAATAATACAGCCCAATTTTTACCCGAAAAAGGATTTGATCCTTATTTGAATATCAACCTATTTGCTTCTGCCACCGAAACAACACAAAACACCATTAATATTAATCCAAATTCAGCCGAAGTCCCCGAAACTTTTAGGGCTACCAAAAATAGTTTAGAAACAGTCAGAATCAAAGCAAACGTCGAAGGATTTGCCAGTAACATTACTAAAAATATAGAATTAAGTAGTCAACCGAAACGAAGTCAACAGCAAATTATTACCCTATTAGGGGGAACCTTTCTCAATACATTAGGAACAGGAGAAACCACCCTAGGATTAGCCAATTTAGCAGGAACCGCCGTTTTAGGACCCGTTCAAGGGGCGATCGGAGAAGCATTAGGATTGAGTGAATTTCGCATTTTTCCCACTCCTTTAATTAACCAAGATGATGCCCTTGATACTTCTAATATTGGCGTTGCAGCCGAAGCCGGACTCGATTTAACCGAAGATTTTTCCTTGTCCATTCAAACCATTGTTAACAGCGATCGCCCTCCCAGATTAGGATTACAATATCGTATTAATGATAGTACAACCATTAGAGGATCAAGCAACTTTTCTGATGATAATCGAGGTAGTATTCAGTTTGAACAAAGATTTTAATTAGTTATTTTTCTTATGTTATCTCGGTTTAATCAAATGTCAGGTCGTTTCTATTTATTAGTTGGAGTGATGATTTTTGGCGTTGCTAATGCTGTGACTCGTAAACTAACAGAAATAGGGGCGCAAAATCTCATCGATGGTCGAAACCCGATTTCTTTTTGTAACGTTTTATTTGTGGGTAATTTGTGTGCTTTGATTGCTTTATTGGGGGTTTATTATCCTCAACTCAAAAAAACAGCCTTTAGAAATCTATCATCACGAAATTGGTTTTATTTACTTCTAGTTGCTTTACTATCTGGGGCTTTAGCACCCGCTTTATTCTTTAGCGCACTAGAAAAAACAGCCGTCAATAATGTTATTTTAATCAGTCGCATCGAACCGCCTCTCGCTTTATTTTTATCTGTTATGTTTTTGAGAGCAAGGGTTAATGGTTGGGTTGTCGGTGGTGCTATTGTATCAACCATAGGAGTTGTCCTTACCGTTGTTTTACAACCACCACAAGGGGATATGGTCCAGATGTCAGGTTTCCAATTAGGCATTGGAGAGTTAATGGCTGCAGGAGGCGCAGTTTCTTCAGCGATCGCTAATATTATTAGTAAAGTCAGCTTACAAAATATAGCTCTAGGCTTCTTTAATGTGGTAAAAACCGCTCTGGGTACAGTTATTTTCTTTGTGATAGCACTATTTTTATATGGAAAAGAGCATTTTATCGACATATCGTCCCCTTTACTATGGAAATGGATGATAGTCTATGGAACCGTTATTGTGGTCGTGGGACAGTTATGTTGGTTTGCTGGTTTAAAACGAACCAGTGCATCTGAAGTGTCCTTAGCTAACTCTTTTAATCCTATTGCTGGCGTATTAGCTGCTTTTTTGATCTTAGGAGAAACACCAACCACAGCCCAATATATAGGCGGTTTCGTTATTTTAATGGGAATTATTTTTAATCAAATTGGTATCGTTAAACAAAATAAAATTTTATCGGAAGTTGTACCCACAGAAAAGATGTCTCAAAAAACGAATATTGCTTCATCTGTAGGCTTTAAAGGACTTTAAACTGACATATTGCACGCCTTACAGGAAAACTCAGCAATGTAAGCATTCAGTATTCAGCATTCAGCAGTTACCATCAAAATGAACCCTATTGCCTGTTCCTCGTTCCCTGTTCCGATCCCCCACACCCCCCACACCCCCCACACCCCCCTTTATAAGGGGGGCAGGGGGGGTTAGGGCCAGGGGGGGTAGGGGGCAGGGGCCAGGGGAGGTTATCGAAGGTGCAAGATATGAGTTAAACACTCGCTAAAAATCTCCTTATTATTCATAAGGAGACTAATAACTTATTTTGAGTTAAGACAGTTTTATCTCAACAACTTAATGAAGGGAACCATTGACATAATAATCTCTTGTTCCTTTTGCATCCAATGCGTCTCCTAAACGATTTAAAGCATGAATATAAGCAGCCGTTCGCATGGAAACCCCATCTTGCTGTGCGATCGCCCAAACTTGTTCTGCTTCTGTCATCATTTTGTCTTTCATTCGTTCATTAACTTCTGTCCTTGTCCAATACAACCCACTGCGATTTTGTACCCATTCAAAATAACTAACCGTTACCCCTCCCGCATTAACCAAAATATCAGGAAAAACATAAATTCCCTTTTCCTCTAAAATTGAATCAGCCGCCGAGGTAATCGGCCCATTGGCCACTTCAAAGATAAATTTTGCTTTGATATTATTAGCATTGTCTGCTGTTATTTGATTCTCTAAAGCAGCCGGAATCAAAACATCGACATCCAATTCTAATAACTGCTCATTGGTAATACTTTCATGGTCTCCAATATCACAGACGGTATCTTCGCAGTAAATAGCTGTAATCCCTCGATGTTCTTTTTTATAATTACGAATGCTGAGAATATCTAACCCATTCTCTGTATAAATTCCTCCTTTTGAATCACTTACGGCTACTACTTTATAGCCTGATTTTGCCAATAATTCTGCTATTACTGCCCCCGCTTTTCCAAACCCTTGCACGGCCACCGTTGTCTTTTCTGGTATCAATTCAAACTTAGGAAGAATGGTTTGTATCACATAATAAGCACCAGTTCCGGTTGCGGTATCTCTTCCTTGACTTCCTCCCATGGTTAGGGGTTTACCAGTCACCACACCAGGGGTAATTTTTCGCTGGATAATACTATATTGGTCCATCATCCAACCCATGATCATTTGATTGGTATAAACATCCGGGGCTAAAATGTCAATATCAGGGCCAATAAAATCGGCGATCGCTTCAATATAACCCCGACTCAACCGTTCTAATTCTTGTTTTGATAACTCCTTCGGGTTAAGGGTTATTCCCCCTTTGGCTCCCCCAAAAGGTAAGTTTAATAAGGCACATTTAAATGTCATCCAAAAAGCTAAAGATTGCACTTCATCCATGGTGACATTGGGGTGATAACGAACCCCTCCTTTTCCTGGCCCTCTGGTATCGTCATAACGCACTCGATACCCTTGAAAAATGCGTAACGAACCATCATCCATTCTCACAGGAATAGAAACACTTAAACTGGTTTTAGGATGCTTTAATCGTTCGCTGGCATCCTCAGAAATTGACGTATATTTTAAGGCTTTTTCTAGCCTTGTACTAGCATCAGCAAGGAGTCCGTTCATAATTGTTTTATTCCTTTTATTTGAGACAAGTTTGTTAGAAAAATCTAGTAACGATTAATGAAAAACAACAGCCTCCTAATATTCCTTGACTGACTCAATAAAGGAATATAATGCGGAACTTAAAACAGGGAAACTGTTGTCAATTATCTTTGGTCAGTCTTTGTTAAATAAAATGACTCAAGTCATTATCTTTGAAGTCATACAATGGTGTGATCAAGCAACAATAGTTACCAAAGAGTTTTTATTCTTAATTAAATTTTAATATATTGAGATGAAGCTTGTTAACCCAACTTAGCAATTATTTAATATTTGCAGTTTTTTGTAACAAACTAGAAAAAGTTAAGGAGATTTACTCAATTTATTTTACGTAAATTTTTCAGTAATTGAGTTACTTTCAGCATATCTTTATCCCCAGGCGATCGCTCAACCCCACTAGATAGATCAATCCCATCCGGGGTTAAATGTTCAAGGGCTTGTAAAATATTATCGGCCGTTAACCCCCCTGCCAAAAACCAGGGTCGATCGGCACGAAAATTCTTTAACATCTCCCAATTTAAGGTTTTACCTGTTCCCCCCAACTGTTGAGGATGATAAGCGTCTAAGAGGAAAGTATCAACCATCTCAACGTAGTCAGGGAGATGGGATAAAGAGTCTCTCGTTTTGATTCTAAACGCCTTAATCATTTCGAGGTGAGGAAATAATTGTTTAACTTGGGCGCAAAATTCAGGGGTTTCCTCTCCGTGAAGTTGGACGGCCGTTAATTGAGCAACCGTTAAAACCCTTTCTAGGTCTGTTAAACTGGCATTGGCAAACACGCCTATGCAGTCCACCTTTGTCGGCAGGGTTTGGATAATGTGTTGAATCTGTTGAGCCCCCACGTAACGAGGCGATCGCTCAACACAAATAAACCCTAAAGCAGTGGCTCCCAAAGCTGCGATCGCTTGTCCTTGCTGAGCTTGAGTGATCCCACAAATTTTAATTCGCATTCTCCCCAACTCCTAATAATTGTTAAGTATTCAAACAAAGTGAGATTTTTTCAACAGAGATCCTTATAATGCCTCTTGTTTATAGTCATAAATTCAAACAGGAGTTTAACCCATGTTCTCCCATATCATCATACTTGCTGAGGCTACCTCTGCGGTCACGACCCCCTGGAACTTGTCTGTCGCGATGATTATGATTACAGCTAATCTCTTTAGCTTTATTTTGGGTTATTTTGCCATTCAAAAAACTGGTGCCGGTCCTGATCTTCCTTTACCTCAGTTAGCCTCAAAGAAAAAATTTGGACTTCCCGAACTATTGGCAACCGCTAGTTTTGGTCATATTCTAGGAGCAGGAATTATCTTAGGGTTATCCAATGCTGGTCTTCTCTAATGGAATCTTGACAGTCAGTCCCAGATAAGGACTACAGTTTCACCGAACTTAACAGTGAACAGTGACCGATACAATTAACTGGTCACTGATAACTGTATAACTCAATTTTTCTGAAGAATTCATTGTATAGTTTTAACAACGATTTATTATAGGAATAAGTTTCAATACTGTGTGATCCTTTTTGTTGAGCTATTCGATCAACACTCAGCTATGAAAGGCCCCTTATAAACTAGAATTTCGGTGATTACTTTAACTTTACTCCATCCGACCAGCAGCAACCCTATCCAAAGTTGGACATTTGACACAACAACGACCATTCGTATTGGTCGTTCTACGGATAACGAGGTGGTTCTTTATAGTGCCGTCGTTTCCCGTCATCATTTAGAAATTCGCTACGAAGACAACCACTGGCAAGTGGTTAATTTGGGAACCAATGGTACTTATATCGAGCGAAAATTAATTAGTCAAAAGCAAGCTGTAGATGGCATGATTATTCGTTTGGCTAGTTCTGGGCCTACCATTCAAATTCATCTATCACCAGAACAGTCGTCCGTTAAGGGTCAATTTGCTCGAATTAATCAACCTCAGTCAAGGTCTTCTGTTCAACAGAAAAAATCATCCCTAGAAGATACGATTACTCATGAACCGAGAAACGATTAATCAAGACTAACTAATGGTAATTTCCATTGTATTTATGCTGCTTTTGCTTTAATAACATCTTTAGGAATTCTAATTCCTGATAAGTCTAAGCCATCAAATTGTAATGCAGTGGCTACATGGAAATGTTCGAGAAAGTTGATTAACCATTTCATTTCACTTTCGTCAAAGTCTTCGTAATTCTTAAATAAAATAGCTAATCGTTTTTCTAAAGCCAAAAGCATTCTTTGTTTTTTGTCTCTTTTGTCGTGGGTATTCGGATCAATGGGATAACAATGAATAAGTTGTAAGAGAACATTTAAAGTTTTCTTCGTTCCCATATTACTCAACATATCAATAAAGAAAAAGTGATTTTTTTCATCATCAATAATCAACAACTTAAAACAATAGTCAATGGCGATTTTGATTAATGCTAAATCCGCTTTTGTATTATTATAACTTGATTCTTCTCCTCCTAAATTAGCTAATAGCTTTTGAGTAACGAATGCTTGTTGATATTCAGGAGGAAATAAACTTGTAATCACTTTATAAAGCATCATTTTACATTCTAACAGGGATGCTTTATCGTAATAGCTAGATACCACTAATGATCTTTCTTTAAATTTCTTTTCTGTCGCTTTATAATAACAAATAGAACGATACAAGGAGTCTTTAGGCAGTTGAGTCGGATTTTCCCAATCTTTTCCTACCGTTCTAGAAGAAAAAGACCCTGCTAAATCTTGATTATTATCTTTCATCGTTTCCTGACGAAGATAACGATGTAAATTAACGGAATAGTTACTTACATATTGATCTTGTCTTACTTGGGTTGTTTGTCCAAAACTGGTGTTTTCTGATGCACCTAAATAAAAACTATAAAGATGAGGATAACGAATTAAACGCTTTCCGAGTCGTTGTTTTCTTTTCCATGCGGGTTCATCGTCTTCTGCTTCTAACTTTTTATATTTATCAACAGTTATTTTTAATCGTTCAAAAGCCGTTGGGGTTTCAGGGTCGCCTTCTATTTGTTTTTTTGACACAAAAAAGGGTTCTAACGACGGGTACATAGTCGGTTTTTCCGCTGCATTTTCTAAAATATTAATTAATCGACTTAAAGAGTTATATAAGTCATTTCTAAATCGCCTATCTAATCCCAAGTTATTAATAAAGTAACAGCAAACTCGATTAAGGAAATAACTAATATTTTCAGGAATATTACGACAAATTTTTATTAAGGTATTAGAATCTTGCAACAGCAATTCTTCTAGTTTATCTAAGTAAGTTTCGGGTTTATTTTTAAAGTATTTGAAATAATCTTCAAATAGGCTTTCCTCTCTAGCTAAATTTTCAAAATCTTGTTGTAAATGGGTAACTGTAATCATAGTTTTTCTCCTTGTTACTTTGTTTTATCCCCCAAATTCGCCTATCGGTATGGATATGAATCACTAGATACTAAAAAGTTCTATAAGTAGAATAATCTCTCAACTTAAACCCAGAAGTTGAATGATTTGGTGATCGTTTCGAGAATCTATTGTGATTAGTGTAACTGAGACTGTACCGAAAGGTTGTGATTCTAATCTTTGAATCGTTGTGATCATGATCACTGACTTTTTAGTAACTTTAATTAACTATCTTACATCCCTAAGTTCTTACGCATTTCTAACTATGTAATCACCCTACCCCATCAGAGTCAACTATTAACACGATTGTCTCCGTTTACTCTTAGCTTGAATGCCTATATACTACTTTCTTGCTTGAATAACTTGTAAACTTCCTCCTGCATAAAGGTGTTTTTCACAGTCCTTAAATCCAACGGCTTTTAGTTCATTGACTAAATTAGTGTCTAATAAGTTCCAAGCGGTTTCTGTTTCAAATAACCACATAAATGTTGCTAAAGATGGCCAAAATAAAACATTAGTGGGTTTATGTAAATCAATAAAGGCAAAAATACCTTCAGGTTTTAAAACTCGATAAACTTCTCTGAGGATTTCTCTTAATTGTTCTGTTTCCATTTCATGCAACGCAACACTACTATGAACTAAATCAAATTCTTCCTCAGGAAATGGCATTTTTTCCGCTAAAGCATTGACATAATTCGCTTCAGGAACAATTTGTTTCGCCCGATTAATAGCAGTAGAAGAGGCATCAAGTCCTGTCACTTGAGAAGACTTTTGCACTAAAAATTCAGTGGTTTGACCGCTTCCACAACAAAGGTCTAAAATTTTACTGTTAGAATTAATATTAATACCTTCGAGGGATAAACTACGAAATCGCTTTTCTCCACCAACCGCTAAAGCACTTAAACGAGAAATAGTATTATATAGCCAAGGATATTGATAACTTAAAGGTCTTAAAAAAGTTGACATAATAACAATTAAATAATAATAATTAACATAAATATTTTAACATAAAGGTCAGTTGAATGACGACTCATTATTTTTATGTAAACAATTCATGAATAATCTGTATAAAAACTTGACTCTATCATGATAAAATAATGATAAAGATTTTATTAAGGAGTTTTTATGTTGGATTTTGACGGCATTAACTTTGATTATTTACTAGAAGAAGAAGTCATCCAAGCTAAAAATCATGATAAACTTTCTTTTCAAGAAGACTTATTTGTGAAACTTCTTGAAGGAGTCAAAGAAGATCGTATCGGTTATGGGGTAGTTCAGACCGAGGAAAATGAACAAAAAGGAGTGATTTTATTACTCGATCCTGATACCAATCAACAAATTATTATTGGTTATCTTCCCAATGAAGTACGAACCATTTAACCATCAACCGAATTAAATACTATTAATAGTGATTAATTCATTCATGAGAGTAGTGAACGAACTTCTCCGCTTTTTAACCACATTTTTTCTCTGGCTAATTTCAAAATCATTTGTTTTTCCGCACGAGCGATCGCCTGATAAGTTTTTTCAATCCCTTCAGGTTCTACAGAAATAGTGGTAATACCCCAGGCAATTAATTGTTCAATAATTTGAGGAAAATCAACTACTATTTGACCACAAATAGAACTGGGTATTTCTAACCGATTCGCTGCTTCAATTAACTGTTTTAAAGCCCCCACAATCCCTGTTTGATAAACAGAAGAAATCTGATTCCAGTAGACTTGATTTCGTTCTATCCCGAGTAACAAGGGAATTAAGTCATTACTCCCAATTGCTATACCCTGTACACCTACTTTAACATAATCAGGGAGTTGGAAAATAATGGAGGGAACTTCTGCCATGATCCAGACTTGAAATGACTTCACAGTTGATAATTTATACTCTTCAATTAAATTCAGACAAAAGCAAAATTCATCCACTGTTCTCACAAAAGGCAAAATGATATTAATATTGTGATAGCCTTGTTGTTGAAGGTTTGATAACGCTTGTAATTCTAGGCGGAATAAAGTAGAGTCAAGACAATATCCAGCTGTTCCTCGACGATCAGAATCAGCAGAGAATTTATCATCAAAGGTTCGGTAAAAAATTGGATAAGGCCCAAAAACCTCAGCAAATTCACTAATTCGTTGTTTTAGTTTTTCAATAATTTGCTCCGATGGAGACTTCTTTAACCAGTCCCTTAGAGAATGAGGCGCACATAAATCTAATAACATTAATTCTGAACGAATTAAACCTAATCCATCACAAGGTAAATCTCTAACTTTTCCCAAGGAACTCCTCTGACTTAAATTAACCATTAATTTAGTGCCGATGGGATAATTAAAAAACCTTTGTTTTTCTGGAAGTCCCTCAGATGTTTTCAGGGGAATTTTTGGCTGGTTTAATGTATTTTTTCTATTTAAAACAATGGTTCCACTGTCTCCATCCAAAAGAATAGAATCTCCCGTTTGTAACCAACTGGTCGCCCCAGGAACATCCACCACAGCAGGAATCCCTAATTCTCTGGCCAAAATAGCTGCATGACTGGTGATTCCCCCTTGTTCAGTGATCACCCCTGATGCTTGTTTAATGGAAGATAGTTGAAACGGGTGAATTTGTTGGCTAACAATGATACTATTCGTTAACTCTAGTAAATCAGAGTTATTATCCTCATTTAATAGATAAACAGTCCCTTGAATTTGTCCTGGTGATACCCCAAGACCGATGAGTCGAGATTGATGTTCATTGATGGGTCGGTTTGATTGTGTACTGTCAAGAGATTGATGGTAAGGGGATGAAATTAATTGAGCGATCGCTAATTGAGCGGATGAACTATCGTCAGAATGATACAATATCCATTCTAAAGAATGCCAAGAAATGGCATGGTTTTCTAAATCATTACATAGTTCGCTGATTTGTGATATTTCTGCTGAATTTAAACAATATTGAGCCTGTTGCTCCTCACTTAAACAATAGGATTCTACACATTTTTTAGTTGACAATTGAGTTAGTTCTGGCTCTTGTATTAAACGATAACCACGGGCTTTATTTCCTAGTTTTTGGTCGAAAATTTTTCCCGATTTTCCTTTAATCTTCCAGGAATCAGGTAATATTTCTCCTTTAAGGAGACTATAACCTAGACCCCAGGTTCCCTCTATTTCAAAATCCTGAGATCGATTAATTACCCTGCCCGATGCAATCGCATTAACCATCGGTTGCACTAAAATTCCTAAGTTTAATTGATCAATTCCAATCCCTAAGCGTTGCCAATAAAATAAACTTTTTGCCCTTAATAATTGCGCCCAGATTTCTTTGATAGCCATTTCCAGATTTTCAGGAATATTCCAACAAACCTGAGCCGGCGTTAACCCAGAAATGTCTTGATTTAAGGGAAAATTTCCCCCTAACGAAGTGCGTAAAATTAACGCATTACTTTCTAGCTTTTTTGTTGCTTCTACTAAGGTTTCTCGCCATTGAGAGGGAAAGGATAAATTGACAATCGATTGACGACTTTGTTGAGCAACTAATTGTAGTATGCGAGGATTATCTACATCCAAATGAAGGGATGAGCCAGGAAAATCTGCTAATAATGAATTCACATCATTCAAATTATCGAGAAATTCTCGAAATACACTCGAACTAATTACAAAACCAGGAAAAACATTATAGCCACTTTGTTTTAGTTGGCTTAACATCCATGCTTTTTCCCCAACAACGGGACGGTCCCGCAAATTAATTTCAGAAAGCCAATAAAGCTTAGTCACTGCAATAATAAGAATCCAATTAGCAAGAACAATTAAAGCGGTTAAAACTATTTATTATGGTAATTAATTAAAACAAATTTACTATTTTTTTGACTGATATTTCCTTTTTTGTCATGATATCATAACAAATAGTTAAATAACAATAGTATCTTGCTAAAACTTGGCAACTAATTCTTAGACTAAATCGGCAAGTCTGTTATCCTAATTATTAAAATTTATCTTTGTCTATTATAACTGATTCTTTTTTTCTCTAGTCAGCCCATTTGGTCAGATTGCTTGACCTTCCTAAAATCTAGGGTCATATAAGCTGTGATTCGAGGATTAACTACTTTTATCTTAACAATTATTGAGACTCCTACAGCAATAAGAGCGTTTCTTAAGTTACCTTATCAGTCAACCCATGAATCAAAAGCTAGACCTTCAGGGTAAATTGATTCCCTCATTTCTAGATCCTAGCAAATCTGAAACCGCTTCTAAGATTTTTTCACTCATCAATTGACTCTGAGCATATAGAAAAAAATGATCACCCTCCAAAAAATGTAAATTAAGATCCTTTAATGTTTCCTGTTGCCAATTCCATAAATCTGGTTCAGTAATCGCTAAATCTTCTAAACCCGAAAAAACAGTAATGGGACAATCTAAGGGAGTTCTTGCGGTATAGGAATAGGTTTCAAATAAGGTAAAATCCGCTCTTAAACTGGGTAAAAAGAGTTGAAGTAATTCAGCATCTTCTTGAATCATCTCAGGAATCGCCTGATACCGTTGAGATAATTCTTTGACAAAGCGTTGGGGGGGTAAGTGATGGATAGAAGGTTGAGGAATAGAAGTATTCGGTCCACTACAACCACAAATGAATAAATGTTGTGGCATCGGAGAATGGTTTTGACGTAAACGATGAGTCACTTCATAACTAATTAATGCCCCCAAACTATGACCCAAGAAAACAAAAGGGCGGTCTAAATAGTCCTCTAACGCCATGGTAATTGTTTCAATGAGGACAGTCCATTCTTGAATGCAAGGTTCTTTAATCCGTTTACCTCGTCCTGGCAATTGTAAAGAACAGACTTCAATCTCTGGAAATAAATGTTTTGACCAACTATTAAAACGAGAAGGTAATCCCCCTGCACAAGGAAAACAAAACAGACGCAAAGAAGCATTTTTGTTGGGTTGAGAAGACAAGATCCAAGGATTAGAAAGTTGATTCATAATATTAAGCTAATTTTCGACGAGTCATAATCGGAAAATTACGACCCTTGAGTAATAAATAAGCACAAGGAACAAAGTATAAAGCAATCAATGTTGCCCCCCCTAATCCCCCTACGATGGTAATCGCCAAAGGAGGCCAGAAACCACTGGGATCAAGTAATAAGGGTGTAAAGCCAAGAATAGTGGTCAAAGTGGTTGCAATAACGTGACGAGTGGCACTCATCACCACATTACGGGCTGCATAGCGATCGCCTCTTGAAGCCAGGGGATCGTGGGTCAAAGAACTTAAGACCACAATCGAATCATTAACCACCACTCCCAACAGACCAATAATGCCGAGAATCGCTGTAAATCCGAAAGGGTAATTAAATAAAGCCAATGAACCTAAGCCTAAACCCATAGATAAAATAGCCACAAGCAGAATAATTCCCCCCAAGCGAAAAGATTTGAAGGTTAGCACCAAACTAGCCACCATCATAATCCCTAGCACACCCACAGTTGAAATTAAGTTACTGACTGCATTTCCCCGTTCCCCTTGTTCTCCTCCAAAATCCCAGGAATAGCCCGGAGGTAAAGAAAAATCACTGGCTTCTAATCGCGCCTCAAAATCAGATAATACTGGATCAGCCAACATTCCGGCTGGGATAAACCCTTGCACCGTATTAACCCGTGTCCCATTGCGACGGGAAATAGTGACCACATCCGGGACTAGGGTAACGTCTCCCACTGCCGACAGAGGAAGAAGAGAACCTGGATCATTGCCCTGAGTCAGTAAGGTAAAAGAAGAAATATCGGCTAAATTGCCCCGTTGTGAGGCTGTGGTGCGAACCCGAACCGGCAGTTCTTCGGTTCCTTCTAAAATTGATCCCCCAACCCTTCCCTCTAAACTACTATCCAATTGACGACCAAGGGTGGTTTTATCCAGTCCCGCTAGACGCAGTTGTTCTTCATTGAGGTTTAAGCCCAGTTTCGGTAAGGTTTCTGTCAAATTAGCACGAGTGTGGATAACATTAGGAGTTTTAGCCAATTCTGCTCGGAGTTGATCCCCTAAAATGCGTAGCTGATTCAAATCAGAACCGTACAATCGCAATTCAATGGGTGCTTCAAAAGGCGGTCCCTGTTCCAACTGTCGTACAATGACTTGGGCTTGAGGAAACGCCTGATCTAATTCAGTTTGTAACGTTGTAATTAAAGGACTCGATTGAACGTTAGGTTTGAGTTGTACAATTGCCTGACCATAGTTAGGGGCATTTTCCCGATTTTGGGGGACATTGTAATAAAAAGGAGGCGCACTCTTGCCAAGAAACCACTGTACCTCCGCAATTTCTGGATGAGCTAACATTAATTCTCTTGCTTGCATTGCCTGGGACTGGGTTTCTTGCAAAGAGGTTTGAATGGGTAATTCAAAATTAAGATAGAATTGTCCTCGATCCGTTGGGGGGAAAAACTGCTGTTGCAGATGACCCGAAGCCATAAACCCCCACAAAGGCAGAATGAAAATGATCGCCATGGCTAATAGGGGACGACTGAAAGTGCGATCAAGACTCCATCGATAAACTTGAGTTAAACGGCCATGGGAAAATCCCCTTTCCCACCAATGTCCTGAAGTAGATGTCGGTTGCCAACGGTGTAAACGGCCAGCCAACGCAGGAATCACCGTTAACGCTAGGATTAAAGAACTAATTAAAGCCAGAATCACCGTTACGCCGATAGTCCCCGTAAACTCTCCGGTCCCTCCTGGGGCAGTGGCAATAGGAACAAACGCTAAAACACTGGTAAAGGTTGAAGCTAACAGAGGACTAAAAATATGACTGACCGTAGTTGAAACCGCCTCTTTTGGCGACAACCCTTTGTGCAAGTAACTTTGAACTTCATCTACGACAATAATGGCATTATCAATTAACAGTCCTAAAGCAATAATTAATCCGGTGACAGAAATTTGATGCAAAGGAACGCCTATCAGTTTCATACTGCCAAACACCATCAACACCGATAAAGGTAAGGCTGTTCCCACAATTAAAGAGGATTTCCAACCCATGATAAACAAGGTAATGACGATGACCAAACCTGCCCCTAGGGCTAAATTCCCTAAAACATCATTGAGTCGTTCTTGTACATAATCACTTTGATCAAAAATGGTTTCTAATGTAATACCCTGGGGAAGTTGTTGTTCAAATTCCCTTAACTTATTGTGAGCAATGCTGGCCCAAATATCTAGACGTTGATTGGATTGGACAAAAGCAGAAACAGCGATCGCCCGACGACCATTGATTAAGGCTAATTCAGCCGGGGGATCGGCAATCCCTTTACGAATGTGGGCAATGTCTCCCAATCGTACTACTTGACTAGACTGACTCGATTGAATCGGTAAGCGATCGAGGCGATCAAGAGAGTCCAATTCCCCGGCAATTTCAAATAATAAATTACTCTGTTGACTCCTCAATTGTCCGGCGGACACTTTAGCATCGCTGTCTAAAATTTGTTGGGACAGGCTTTGTATGGTTAACCCCAAATGGGTTAATTGTTCTGGGTTGACTTCAATGATAATTTCTTCTTCCGGGGTTCCAAACTGCTCAACTTTTTCGGTTCCTCCAATTAACCGGAGTTGATCTTCCAATTCCTGGGCCCAACGGCTTAAAATTCCGTAGTTAACTGCTGTGTCTAAATCCCAAGTTAAGGCAACAATTAAAGCATTAGCCTTGGCCTTAGAAGTATCAAATTCAGGGGTTGAAGCCGTGTTAGGTAAGTGGGGAATGGCATCGTTAACTTTATCCCGAACCTGTGACCAAATGGGATCAACCTCTTTAATATTGTCATTTAACTCGACGCTAATGGATGAAAAAACCGAGTCTAGAGGTAGATTCAATCGTCTTGATTTCTTCAACTTCAAATAAAGATTCTTCAAGTTTATCCGTCACTAGGGTTTCTACCCGTTCAGGTGATGCTCCAGGAAAATGAGTCGTAATCACTGCGAAACGGGAAGTCATTTCTGGGTCTTCCATACGCGGTAAACTGAAAAAAGAAGATAAACCCCAAACGATGATCGCTAAAATGGTTAAAATTAAAAGTCGAACATTGCGATAAAATAAGCTATTCACCAGTCAGCCTCAGAATTCAAAAAGTCAGATGTTCAGTATTGGTTTAAGAGGAAGGGCGTACTTTTTGCCCAGGAACCAGTCGATTAGTCCCATTGATAATAATTTGTTCAGTCCCTTCTAGAGTTCCCCTCACCAGCACTTTTTCCCCATCGGTGTATAAAATTTCTACATCTCGCCGTTCAACGTCAAAGGCTTCTTGCCCCTGGGCTTCTCCTAACACATAAACCGACCATAAGCCCCTAATTCCCCGAACTAAAGCGGTTGTGGGCAACCAGTACCCTTCAGTCTCTAGGGTTTGTTGCAACTGCCAAGTCACCATCTGTCCGGCACTTACCCCTTGAGTCCCCTGATCGTCTAAATTTAAAACAACGGTGACGGTTCGGGTGGTTCCATCGACTTCCGGTAAAATATTGCTGATGGTTGCTGGATAAGATTTTTCACCAATTTGGACGATTTGTTTCTCTCCTACAGTGATTTTTGATTGTAGGGAAGCAGGAATACCGATATGGGCTTTCATATGGTCGAGTTGCACCAAACGCACCACTGACTGACCACTCGAAACAGTGGTTCCTTGGTCTAAATAGCGTTGGGAAATTTTTCCTGTAAAGGGTGCTTTGAGGACACTTTTTTCTAAATCAATTTCTATACTGGCTAAACGGCTATCTAATTGTTTTAAGGTTGCTTGTTGAGCGTCAACCACCTCCAAACGGGTTCCCGCTAATAACTCGTCGAGTTGGCTTTGCGCTTCTCTGACCTTAGCTTGCTGCATCATAATCACTTCTGAACGAGTTCCGGCTAATAACTCATCGAGGCGACTTTGCGCTTCTTTGACCCTTGCTTGCTGGGTTTCTACTTCCGTAATGACTTCGTCAAGTTGTTCTTGGGAAATTGCCCCTTGACCATAAAGAGACTGTCTACGCTCACTTTTACTTAGGGATAATTCTAATTGTTCTTGTAAATTGTTCACATTAGCCCGTGCGGCTGCAATGGTCTCCATTCTTGGCCCGGCTTGCATTTCCTCTAGTTGGGCCCGTTGTTGCGCTAATTTAGCCCGTGCTGCGTCAATGGTTTCGGTTCTGGGACCTGCTTGCATTTCTCGCAGTTGAGCCATGGCCTGTTGTTTTTGGGCGAGTATGTCTTGTTTTTGGGTGAGCAACTGGCGAGTATCTAAACGGGCAATGGGAGTCCCAGCAGATACTCGTTGTCCTTCGTCTACAAGGATTTGGACAATGTTACCTGCCCGCTCAAATCCTAAATCACTGCTATTTTGGGGAACAATTTCCCCTGTATAGGTTCGTGACTGTTGATGGGAATTAACGGCCACCAAATTCTCCACTTCCACAGGGAGAAAATGGTTGTTTTCGGCGACGACCGGGGCCATGGGTTCAATAGATTGACGAGTTGACCCCAACCAAAACCCAATCCCCAATAAGAATAAACCGCCTGCGGATAAAGCCCAAAAGGACTTAAAAACTGATTTTGGCTGTTTATATTCAGGAGAATAAACAATAGAAACGGTTTCTTCTGGGGACTGGGGTAACTCGGAATTGAAGTCTTGCATATTGACTAGGTTCCTCAAAGTTGTATTTACGTAATCTTTATGCTCTTCAATTCCCTAACCTTGACCAACAAAAGACATTTCCTTGCCGTATTGAGTTAGTGACGAGAGCAATTTTTTTTCTTGAAACAAGAGCAAGCAGCCATTAAACTCGCACTCAATCGATCCAACGTAACTGTCGGTTGAAGTCAAAAGCTTTCTACTTCATGGCAATTAGCAGAATGAATACGCCTTTCTAAACTAGAGGAAAGAGACGAAAAATAGTTTTGACGGTTAATATCATCCTCTAGATTCTAACGATTGCTAAAGATGTTATGATTTTGACCAAAACTAAAGCTAACCCGAGCCACAGAGATGCTATTAACTGTTAACTTATATCTTGCACCTTCGATTACACCCCCCACACCCCCCTTTGAAAGGGGGGCCGGGGGGGTAGGCAAGAGGCAAGAGGCAAGAGGCAAGAGCCCGCGCCTTCGCATCTGCGCAAGGGAACGCTCACCAAGACAGGCAAAAGTATCTTATTTTAAGGCTAACTGCTTGAACATTGACTGTCTTCTTTTTAGCTATTAAGTTATTTTGTAAGGCGTGCAAGATGTCAGTTAAGAAATTAGCAAACTTTTTCAAGCCTGTCATATTATCTAGTAATGATTAGAGATAATTATTTTTTGAGTTGTCAAGGGTAATCTTCTGAAAAATTACCGTTTATTTTTCTCCATAGGCTATCCTTAGATTCTAGAATTTTGTTCATAAAGGTTAATTTTCTGTAGATTTAAAATATTTTAAAGATGTTAAGCATCTTTGGGGAAGTTTAGAGGTAATCCTATCACCTCGTTCTATATTTACTTTAAAATGAAAATTCTCCAATAAAATGGAGAATTTTTAGAAAAATTAGTTTATTCTTTATTTTTTATGGGAAAAACCATAATCTTCATTCTTCCAGAAAAATCTCGCTACTTTTTCAGAAATTATCCTTTTTTCAGACGCTCAACTAATTCAACCGCACAACCAATGCCACTTTCATGAAATCCATAGGAATCAATCCCTCGTTTTTTAATGTGAAAATAAGTCCCTGAAAAATAAATAGGCCCCGTTTCATTTAACTGATAAATTTTCTTTTGTGCCTCTAAGGTATTCATATCATAAGCAGGGTGTTTATAGTTAAGAATTCTGATGATTTTATCCTCATCTATGGCGATGGGAGGGGTATCTAATGAGACAAAATAATCTTTTTTTGCTTCAAAACTATGAACTTTATTAGAATAATAAGTGACATAGGTATAAAGTTGTCCTTCTTTGGTTACTTGTCCATAATTCCAAGATTGCCAGGTCTTACGATCGCTGTTCATAATTACAGGATCAGTATGTACGGTTACGGCTGTTTCATTGTATTTAAAACAACCTAATATTTCTTCTTCTAAGGGGGTGGGATCGGCTAAAATGTCTAAGGCTTGATCGGCATGAGTGGCAATAACAACTTTATCAAAAATCGCCTCATCTGTTTTGGTTTTAACTAATACTTTGCCGTCTTCTTGTTTCTTAACACTAATAACTTCTTCTTCTGTGCGAATCGGTTTTTTTAAGGCATCTCTTACCTTTTCTACATAACGACTACTTCCCCCTTTTACTGTTTCCCAGTCAACGGTTTTTCCCCCTAAACCTCCTTGATCATGGGTCATAAAAAAACTAATAAAAGTTGAGGCTGGAAACTCCATTAATAACTCCGTGGGAATTGACCAAACCGCCGATCCCATCAACATCACAAAGTTATCTCTAAACCCTTGACTATAATTATTAGCATCTAAATATTCTTGCATAGAAACTCGTGTTTTTCCTTCCCAAAAATCGGAACGTGCTTGAGAAAAAAAGCGTTTTGCTTCTTCATAACAAGCGACTAATTCTGGGGGTTGTTGCTGTTCAAATTCTTCTTTAGACATTTCTAAATCAAAGGAATTAAACTGCATTCCTGTATCTAAATTATAGAAGTTAAATCCTCCTAAATGGCTTTGAGTTTCTACGCCTAAATCCTCAAAAAATTGCATCAAATTAGGATAATTTGGCTTATTACAAACAACAAAAGCAGTGTCAAGGGAAATCCGTTTACCGTCTTCATCTAAGTCTAGTGTGTGAGCATGACCTCCTACACGGCTACTTTTTTCGTAAACTTCTATATCATACTGATCTTGAAGATAGTAGGCGATGGGTGTGCCTGAAATACCAGAACCAATAATTGCTAGTTTTTCCATGGATTTTCCTTGGATAATTAGGGTTAATTGTTGTTAGTTTAAGTATACACTGATTCCTTGTCCTAAAAACTCAAATTTAGGAGGATGTTTCTGACAAGTAATTATACTCAGAATTAGGCTTTTTATACTTAACTAAAGTTAATAAAAAGAGACGGGATGATAATAACTGTATTGAGAAGGAAAGTTTAACCCTTGAAACTTTAAGTTTTGTAATCGATATAAATAAGCGGCTCCTCTCATGATATGACTTGCCACATCAACCACTTTACGATTTTCAGGTACTTCTAAATAAGAACCCCTTACCCACTCATTAAACGATCCCATCGCCGGACCACACCAAATTTGATAATCCATTTTTCGTTGTTCCTCTCCACTGGTAGACCAACGGGAAGAGAGTCCTAAATACCAGCGAAAAATTAAGGCCATTTTTCGTTTAGGATTGTTACTTGCTCGTTCTATTTGTTCGGGATCTCGTTGTTGAAAATAAGCAACGGTTTCGTCCCAAACTGTGTCTAAATTTTTGCGGAAAATTTGTTTTTCTAGGGTTTGACGAATATCTGTAGGAAGGGTTTCGATGCTGTCATAGGTTTTGTAAAGATCATAGAGTTTTTGCGCTCTCATCGGGAATAAACTACCCCGTTTCAGCAGTTGCACCCTAACCCCCATTTCAAACATATCAGCGCAAGGGGCCATTACTACGTCTGCCATTCCAGCTTGGGCGAGTAATTGTTTAGTATGATCAGAAGTTCCGGCTTCTATGCAACTATGATTGACCGAACCCGTCACAATATAACTGGCTCCCATCATAAAGGCGGCTAAGGCTGCTTCTGGGGTGCCTATACCGCCGGCCGCCCCCACCCTTACCGGACGCTCATAATGGTATTGTCGTTGAATTTCATCCCGTAGAGCAATAATAGAAGGAAGAAGGCACACCAAAGAACGGTTATCGGTGTGACCCCCAGAGTCCGCTTCAACGGTAATATCGTCAGCTAAAGGAACTTTTTGGGCTAACGTGGCTTGTAAGGGGGTAATTTGCCTTTTTTCTACCAATTCGTTGAGTAGTTTAACGGGGGCTGGTTGTAGGAATTTACGGGCAACTTCTGATCGGGAAATTTTGGCGATAACTTTATTATGGGTTTGTATGTTGCCTTGGGTGTCCAAGGCTAAACCAACGGCGCGGTAGCGAACGATATGGGGGGTTAAATCCATGTATGCCGAGGCTTCGACGGTTTTTACCCCATGTTTGAGGTAAAGGTTAACTGCGCCCTCTTCTAGAGCCTCCTCCGAGGGGCTGTGGATTAAATTGAAAGCATATGGACCATTGGGTAGGGCGGTTTGAATGGTGTTGATGGCTTGTTCAACTCGTTGGGGAACTAAACCTGCTGAACCAAAACTGGCTAAAAATCCTGCTTTCCCCAGGGAAATGACCAATTCTTCTGAGGCAATGCCTCCGGCCATCGCCCCGGCTGCATAGGCATAGTTTACCCCATGAAACTCACAAAAACCGCGATCGCCTAATTGTTGGGGTAGGAGGGGGTTGACCATCATTTGTGGGGGAACATTATCAACCCGTTGATGGGATAAACCAATTTTATTGTTATCGAGAAAAACATAACAAGGTTGAGCTAAATTTAACAATTTTTCTTTAATTCCTTCCGCATCAAAAGCAATGGACTCTGAGGTATCAGGAAGGATAGGAAGGTTCGATAAGGTTGTGGTTGTTGGTTGATTCATTTTCAATCTTTGAGTAACGGTTAATCGGTTTTTAAGCTTCTAAGAGACAAATAGCAATGTCTTTAATTTCATAAATTCGTAAGTCTTCTTTCCAAAGACTGGCATCACCGATAATGGTGAGGCTATCCCTTTCTTTTTTCACCTGGGAAATATGCACTTCTAAGGACATAAAACGGTTTTCTGGGGTAATTTGTCCTCGATATTTCCAGGTAATTTGATGATTAATAGCTTGTCCAAACCGAGGATTTTTGAAGGATTTTCCGAGGTCTAATTCTAGGGCATAAGTTTGCATGGCTTGCAAAATTGCTTCAACCCCTAAAGCCCCTGGCATCACGGGATCTTGATAAAAATGATAGGGAAAATACCAGTCTTCAGGGGTAATAGTTTTTGTTGCATAGAGATAACCTTGTTGATAGTTTCCTCCCTTTTCTATGATATAAACTTCATCGAGAAAGTCGAGATAGTTTTGAGAGAGACGATAGTGAGGTTTTTGGGGATTAATTTGATAATATTTCTCCTTGGAATTGGCTTCTTTTAAAGCAATTTGTTTTAAGGTTAATCCCGACAATTCGTTATTTTCATACCAAGGTTTGAGGCGTTTTCCCCCATCTAATCCGACTTGGTTAGCTAACACTGAGGTACTAAAATCACCAAAGACCATATTACCTCGATAAAAAGGGTCTCCTTCACAGGATAATTCAAACTCAAATTTCTGAATAATTGCGCCTTTGACAGATGTTGTTGAAATCAGTTTCACCTGATCAGTAATGGTCTTATTTCTCAGATCCATTTCTTTAAGAATAACTCCCTGTCCATCCAAGTTACGAAAATGCAGATCATCGTCAGGAGATAATAAGGTTGCCCCCATATAAACCCCTTGGAAAATACAAGGCTGTCCGGCAATTTCAATATAAGTACAGTAAGGTAAACTCGGGTAGGAATTATGTTCATAAAACCAGGCATTTTCGTCTACATCAAACTCAGTTACGATCGAAGAAGGTTGATTGAGTTCATGACGGTTTCCTTCAATATTTAACACCCGACTGACTAATTGAAACTCTCCGTTAGGTAAGCGAACCGATTGACGATTTTCATAGCGATCAAATTCTGAACCTAAACAAGCTGCTACGGAACCTTTAGCGAATTGTTTGAGTTCTTTTTCGTTAAATAAAACAGATTTTTGATTTTGTTGTAGTGACTTGCTTTCGACATTAAAAGGCTTTTCCAGCAGTTGAACACCAATATTTTTGATAGTAGCAATGGTTTTTCCACCAAAAATAACAGCCACATTAGCGATAATATAGGGTTGAGGAGATAAGCCAATGTCTACTACTTCCATTTGATACATTAAAGTTCCGAACTGGGGAACAACTTGACCCCGAAAACGGGCTACTTGAGTTTTCCCTGGAATAACTTGAAAACGGGCATCTTTTGTCTTGGTTTGCAACCCTAAAAAGAGGCTATATAAATGTACAAGTTGAATACATCCCTCGATCATTAAATTGCCTGGAAGGGTGGGGTCATTACGAAAATGACAGTTATAATACCAATCATCAGGAGTAATATTTTTTGACCCAATGGCTAACCCTAAACCGGCTATTCCTCCTTGAGAATCAATCATCATTACTTCATCTAACATAATGAGTTTTTCGGGAGGCAATCTTAACGAAGAATTTAAGCCATTTTGCTCATAATTTTTTCCAAAGCAAGCAGAGATATTTCCTTTACTCAAGGCTAAAATATCAGTCTTTTCAAAACTATTTTTAGAACAATTTAGAAGCGGTGTAAACGATTCTTTTTTGCTTTGAATCTGTTCTTTTTCCTTGGTTTCAGATTCAACAATACCTTGTCCCTCTGCGAGTTCTTCATCAGAGAAAATACCAGCGCAACCGTTATCTAATTTCATCCAAACTTGATCATCAATTAACCCTTCTCCCTCGAAGAAGACTAAAAGACTGTTTTCGGTTTTAACAGAGGAGGTTATTTTGACCCGACATTTCAAACTTTTCAAATTTTCAGGTTGTTCAAACAGAAAAGTAGCCGACAAATCTAATAAGCGAAAGGAACGCTTTCCTAAACTTTCAAAATCTGTCCCTAAATAGCTTAATAACATCAATAAACCGTGGCCAGCTTCTTTACAAATACCCACCGTTAATTGACCATCGATCGCATACCAAGCATCATCAGGAATATCATATTCTGTTTCAATTAAACCTGATCCATATTTTCCTAATGTTCCTTCTAATTGTGTCACCCGACTCACAAAAAGAAAAGGAGGAGACGGCATTCTTACCCGTCGAGAACATTGATCAATTGGTTCATACTCTTTACCAAAAACTTTGGAAACACTACCCTCAACAAATTCTAAAATATCCCCTTGGTCATATAAACAAGCTTGGTTAACTTTTTCTGGGGTATTTTGTAGAGAATTTATAGTAGGAATTGTTGTCTTATTTTCTAATGATTCACTAATATATAAAGGGGATATGTCAACATCTACCCTATGACTCACTAATTGAGCTAACATTTTAACAATACTGGCTAAATCATCAGCCCCGCGACGGTTAATACATAAGGCAACATGATCTCTTTCTTGTAGGGTTTCTGAGATCCAACGGGAACAACTTCCCCCCGATCCTAATTCTAGAAAAATTCTCGCCCCATCGTCATAGGTACGGTTAATCAGACGAGGAAAATCTAATTGTTGACACACCCCCTGACTCAAATGATGGGCGATCGCTTGTTGTTCGAGGGTAATCGGTTCATAATTAGCAGAGGAGTAAAACACCGTTTCTGGCATCGTTCCCAATGGTACTGTGTTAAGTTGCATAAATGCAGGATACTCTGACTGCATGGCCTCACAATGCAACACCATATCCGATGGCGATCGAAACCCATCGCATTGTAGGCGATCGATCACCCGTAAACACCCTTGAGGATGCCCTGCAATTACGACTTCTTGAGGGGTATTAATATGGGTTAAATAGACTCTTTTTTCTCCTTCTAAACACTGTTTAACTTGTTCAGGCGTTGCCATTAAAACATGACTACTCCAAAGATTATCTCCTGTTTGTTGCCAATAGTCTGAGACGACTTGTTTTTCTCCCATTAAACGGGTGTGAAACAAAGGAGAGGAATGGACAAAACGACTGCCTTGATCTGCATTGGGCCAAACCCCTAACGCATACATCATTGTCGTTTCTCCCATGCTATAACCAAAAGAAATCTCTGGTTTAATACGGAAATATTGTTGCATAATTTCTGTAAACAATACGGCAAACCCAATGCCTGTTTCTAGTAAAGATAAAGGGTTAGTCATAAAGTTAGTTTCTAGGATTTCTAGGTCCCGTTTTGATAACTCATGTTGACTTCGAGGATAAAGATAGTTGGCTTTAAAAAATTCCCCTGGATCACTGACAAATCTGTCCATGCGATCCCACAGTTTAGGAAAGAGTTGAAATAGGTTTCTTCCCATGCCTAAATAGGAGTTAAAAGCCCCTGGATAAACAAAGGCTATTTTTCCTGTTTTTCCTAATGGTTTGGGAGTGAAATAACTTCCTTTCGGACTTTTCCACTGTTTTCCTTGAGTAAAGGCTTTTTCAATTCCTTTTTTAGCTTGCTTAATTTCTTTTTGTAAGCTTTCTTTTTTATTTCCAACAATAGTCACCACATAAGGTAACTGAGACTGACTTTGAAATTGAGTAAAGTTGACTTTAGCAAGTTGAGACAAAGATAAACTATTTTCGATAGTTTGGGATAAATTATCTAGTTGTTTCTGTAAAGAATAAAGATCCTTTCCTGCTAAGGGAAATAGATAAAAAGAAGCGTAGGGTAAATAATGATTAGGAGTTGATTTTTGCTCCGTTGCTTCGGACAAGGTAATGTGTCCATATGTCCCATTATTGGTAACTATATTAACGGCTGCATGACGCTTTTTTTGTCCCTTTTCTAAGAACCAAGGAGAAGACAGTCTCGGCAGATAAAAAGAACTTTTTTCCCAAAGTTTAGGTGATTTAATTTCTTGTTGAGGGGTAGGAGGAAGATAACGATGATATAAACAAAGACTGGTTTTAATTAAACTAATTAATCCCTCAGTAATACCCAAAGGACTGATGATTGCCTGGGTACTTCCAACAGCGCAACTTAGTCCTTCTTTTTCTAAAGCGTAAACTTGAGTTAATCCTTGAACCTCAGATTTTTTACTGTCTTGAAAATAACCATCTGCTATTTCTAAATAACCAATATCTCTTGGCTTTAAATTGGCATAATTTAAGGCGATTTCACAGCTTTCTTTTATGGCAGTAGATGAGGGTTCTAAACTATCAGTTATTTTAGTAAATGATTCAATGACGGTATAAATACGGTTGTTATTCTTACAAGCATCATCATAAGCTTGAAGAACGATAGATCCGCCTTGAATTGTATGAGGAAATAAACCAGTATCAACCGCGCTAATAATAACAGTATCAACTTCTTTAGCCACTAAGAGAATTTGGCTAATTTCTAAGGCTTTCAGTAAACAATCTGTCCTATTATCTAGATTAAATGGGGTGATTGTACAGCCCCATAAATTCGATAAATTATCAACTAAATTCTTAAGATTATGATAATTATTACCTGTATTGGATTTATTATTAGTAACAATCAGAGCAACCTTTTCTCCTAACTGATTAAAACAATTGTTTACAGATTTAGCAGAAATTTGAGATAAAATAGACCAAGAATCATCAATTAATTGTTCGCAATTTTTGATTTTTGATCCTTGATAAACAAGAGCAGAAAATTGCTCAGGATTCATTAATTTATCTAAGCAAATATCTAAGCCAACAACAGCAAATTTAGAACGTAGCATAAAGACTCCAACAATAATACTTGAGCATCTTCAAGAAATAATAATTAAACCGTTAACTAATAAAAATCTAGAGTTTTATTGTTCACTCTTACATCCTTATTTTTCCTCACAACCAAGGAACTTCCTTGTTTTCAAATGATTTGAATGGTAATGAACAATGCTTATAAACAGATTGTATCATTAGATGGGACTGTGTTATTAAGAAATAAGGAATTGAGGCGATGACTAGCTGTCACTTGCATTCGGTTCGCTTCAAGATATACTTGTCCTTGAGTATTATAAGCGATCGCACTAGCAACAACTTTGGTTTTACTATGTTCATCTATAGAAAGTTGAATCAGAAATTCTTGGTCAAAAGGAAGGGAAGCAAACTGTTTTAAACTGGTTAGTTTTAGGGGTAAACTCCCTAAATTATAAAATTTTCTGACCCAAACTAATAAACATTGAAATAGCATATCTGCTGTATAAGGATTAAAAGATTGAGTAAAAAATTGACCTTGTTCTCTAATATTAATTGTTCCCAAATAACAAGAAAAAATTGCTTCTTTTGTATCTAGTTTGATAACTTTTTGAATTCCTTGAAATCTGGGTTTATGAAATAAGATTCCTTGTTCATAAGGCTGTAAATCACCAGCAGTTTGAGGGATTTGCCTAACATCAGAACCTATCGAAGGAATAGAGTTTCGTTGCTTTCTCAGTTTAATTAAAGTGCCATAATGGTAGAGAGGAATGCTTTTTGGGGTTTCACTCCAGATTAAGGATTCAAACGTAATTTCTTCTTCATTTTTCTCAACCTCAGTTAAGTCAAGACAATAGAGATTAGCTAATCCTTGATCAAAAACAATTCCTTTAAGAACTTTATAGTTATCACAACTAGAAAAATAGTAACCAGGATACAATTGTTCACAACTATTTGTCATCCAACCTAAAGCACACATTGCTGGTAAAACAGGATTTCCACCGATAACATGATCGTAAACAAATGGATTACCAGCCAAGGTTAAACGACGATATAAACGATAACTCTTTTTTTCAGAAGTGATCAGACTAGGTGCAGGAGAAATCGGTTTGCTCATGACAATAATTTGAGCAGTATTTGATTGAGTTTGTATTAATTCTTCTGCCAACATTTCCGCTCCAACTTGTTGAGGAATGACCTTAATATTTTGTTGTTCAAATAATGCTTTAAGTTGAGGCGTTACCATTCCTCCATCCCAAGGTCCCCAACCAATAGAAACGACTTTACAATGAGGATATTGTTGTCGAAGTAAATAAGCGTATTTGTTAAGAATTTCATTGGCCAACGCATAATCAGATTGACCAACATTGCCATAAAAAGAAACAAAAGAAGAAAATAAAGCAATAAACTTTAATTCAGCAATATCAACATTAGTCAGTAAACTATTTAAACCTTCAACTTTAACATCATAAACCCGATAAAAATCCTGTTCCGTTTTATTTTCAATTAATTTATCAGCTAAAGTTCCTGCCCCATGAATAATTCCTGTTACTTTTCCCAATCGCTCTATGATCGGTTTTAAAACCGTTTTCAGTGCCAGTGTATCCGTAATATCTACACTGCAATATTCAGCTTTTCCTCCTCTTTTTTCAATCTCCGATAGAGTGTGATGAATCTCTCGACTTTGACATAACTGCTTATAAATTCTTTGCACTTTAACCGGAGTTGGTTTATCCTGTTGAGCCATTAAATGTTGCATAATCCGTTTTTTCAAAGCAGGCTCATCCGTACAACCTAGACTCCATTCTGGTTCTGTTTCTAATATTTCAGAACGGCCTACTAAAATAAACTTACAATGAAAATGTTGAGCTAAATAAATAATACATTGTGCTGTAATTCCTCGACCCCCTCCACTCACGAGAACAACAGAGGACGAATTAAGTTGAGTATTAGTAATCATGAGGAAAAATTATTAAAGAGTATTGTGCATTGATCAGACAGAAATGAGTCATCAACTATCAAAAAGGCTTCCTAAAAAAACAGATGTTATAAGGAGTTTAGTTAAGACAGTTCCCCTAAACTTCCTAGCAATTAAATGGTTAAAGGAGCTAATTCACAATCTAAAGTCACTCGCCCTTTAGGGGTATAACCGACTTCTTGGATCAGAGTATTGGGATCATGTAACTCAGCTAAAATAATTTGAGCCGTTGTGCCTTCATCTAAATCAGGACTAATATCCAGAGAACGACAAAACACAGATTGCCACTCTAGATTTAAGGTTTTGGTTAATCCAAATAATCCGCCACTGATAGGACTAAATTCCTGGTTACCACTAAGGCCAAATTCTCCATCTAAATGAGCCAAAGTGAGAAAACAAGCGCGGCCTTGACTTGCAGCTTGATGTAAGGAAGATTTCAGATGTTTAGCCAATAAAAACACCTGTTTAACAATGGCTTTATTGGGGTTGACTCTGGTGTGTCCCTGATGGGGAAGAACGTCATGGAGAGGATGTAAATGGATAAAGTTGCCAATAAGTCCGTAGGTTTCCACAACGTTGCTCAATTGCTCTTGTAAATGTTCTTCACTCAGATGAGTTAGGGTAAAGCGTTGAACCGTTGAGGGAAGAGAGGGACGGGACGGAATTAAAAAGTCAGGGAAACTGAGAACTCCTACCTGCCATCCTTGATTGATTAAACATTGAGCAACTTGAGTGGTGGTAGCCGAACCATCATCGGTCAACAGACAAGTTTTACAAGTATTCGCTGCAAAATCCCAAAAATCTGGAGCCGGTAGAGGAATTAACTTCATTTGGTAACGCCCAATATCACCATGGGATCGTAGTGTTGGGCGTTTTTCGTCTAGGCTATTTTTTTTTCTGCGGTTATCATTTGCCCTTGTAAATACTGAACAATTTGTGCCAAAGTGCGTTGTTCTCCCAAAGCTTCCGGACTGAGCTTAGGTAACTGAGGGAAAGATTCCATAAGGGTTCCCATGATTTCCACTCGCTTAATAGAGTCAATGCCTAAATCAGCTTCTAAATCCATGTCTAATTCCAACATTTCTGTAGGATAACCGGTTTTATCGCTGACCACTTCTAATAGTGCTTGACTCATCCCATTGTCTTCAACAGTATGAGAAGAAGGAACGTCTGCAATCGGAGGACTGGGTTCAGGGGTTGATACAGGGTCAAGATTACGAGGTTCTAAATAGTTGGCAATGGGAGAAATATGAACTGGTTCAGGTTGGGGTTGAGGAGCCACAGGAGCAGGTTGAGGACTTTCTATGACCGGAGGTTGAGGAGCCACAGGAGCAGGTTGAGGACTTTCCATTACCGAAGGTTGAGAAGCCATAGGAGTAGGTTGAGGGCTTTCCATTACCGAAGGTTGAGAAGCCACAGGAGTAGGTTGAGGGCTTTCCATTACCGGGGTTTCAGGAACTTGAACTCTCTGTTGCCTCCGCGTTCCTGGCTCAATTTGTTGTTGAAGTAATTGTAAAAACGCTTGAAAACTCTCAGCTTGACTTTTTAGGTATTCTTCGTGAACTTTTTGGGGTCCTTGTTGGTATTGATAGAATTGTTGGAAAAGTTGACTAATAAGGGTAAGAGCAGAGTTATTCATGGCGACAATTTGATCTTCAGAAACAATAAGTTGATAATCGGATTGAGAATGAGCGGGTTGGTTAGGTTCAGTGATAGACAACGTTTCTTCAACACTGTCTAAGACACGAACCGGATCAGTGGATGGAATCTCAGGAGATTGTTCAGTAAGCTCTTGAGTCGATGCTTGTGCAACTGAAAGCAATTCAGATGGCTCTAAAGCCGATTCCATGAAAGCTTTTGTTTTAGGACTAATGTAGTTAGTAGCACCTAATTGAATCGTCATCCCTTTGCGTTTAGCGAGTTGATGGGTTTGTTCGATAACAGAATGATCTAAATCGGTTAACCCTAAACCCATCACCCTAAGTTGCATTACTCCTTGAGAGAGTTGGAGATCGCTATCTTTTTGGCGACTAGGGTTGAGCGCAACTGCCAGATGGGGGCGATCGCCTAAGGTTTGTTTCACCAAATTGGTTAAAATTTGCCTAGGTCCAATTTCGACAAAACAATATCCCCCTTGAGCGTAGAGATTTTCTACTTCTTGGACAAACTGCACAGCATTGAGCATATGAGCCTCCAACAGAGTCCGCATTGCTGAAGGTTCCCCTGGATAAGGATTTCCCGTCATGTTGGCATAAACCGGAATTGTTGGGGGATTAAACGTCACTTGATCCAAGGCTTGAGCAAAGGGTTGACTCGCATGGAGAACAAAGGGCGTATGAAAAGCAGCAGAAACCGGTAACGGGGTAACTTTGTAACCCTGTTTACTCAAAACTTTTTCCAAAGTAGCAATTTCAGGTTTCGATCCTGATAGCACCACTTGATCAGGAGCATTATAGTTAGCCACCTGAACTTGACTCATGGCTTTGATCAGTTGTTCGACGGTGCTAATATTACCGCTAACGGCTAACATTGCCCCACCCTCACAATCATTAGCCCCAGTGGGAGTGGCCATGGCCTCTCCTCTGGCTTTGATGAGATAATAATAATCTTCCTCGCTGAACACTCCGCCAGCCCATAAAGCGGTTAATTCACCAAAGCTATGGCCGGCGACAAAATCTGGCTTAAATCCAGCTTTTTCTAGGGTTTTATAGAGTCCCACACTCAACGCACCGATGGCAGGTTGGGCATTTTCAGTCTGCTGTAACTGACTGGTTTGTTGTTGAAACTCCTCTTCATTAAACCCTGGAATCGGATAAACCACCTCAGACACAGGGGGACGGCTATCTTTGATCATGAGATCATCGATCGCTTGATAAGCCTGCTGTACCTCTGGAAAATTCAGGGCAATTTCTCGACCCATATTGAGGTATTGAGACCCTTGTCCGGGAAACAGTGCCACTACTTTTCCTTGTAGGGATAAGCCCCTTTGACGGTAATAAATTCCATGAGGATGGTTCCAGGATTCGGCATCAGGTTGCCCTTGGAGTTGCTTGAGGGCGGCTTTAAGCAGTTTTTGAGCCTCTTCTAAGGACGTGGCCACAAAGCCGACTCTCGCTGCTGCTTGGGGAATGAGGGCTGATTGACTCTGGTTTTGGAGATGATTGTAATATTGCGAGCCTTCGGGAGATTGCAACTTATCCAGACTGGTTTGACAAATTTGACTCAGTTGTTGGGGATTATCGGCCCAGAGTAAAATCGATTGAGGTCGCCGATGAACACGATGTTGACAATAATGGGGGGTATATTCTTCTAGAACGACATGATAGTCCGTTCCTCCGAACCCAAAGGAACTGACCCCTGCCCGTCTCGGGGTGTCTCCTCGTTGTAGCCAAGGACGGGTTTCGGTGTTCAGATAAAAAGCTGATTCTTCGATCTTAAATTTTGGATTGGGTTGGGTGATGTTAATGGTGGGGGGTAAGATTTTATGGTGTAAGGCTAGGGTGGCTTTAATTAAACTGGCCGAACCGGCTGCTGCTTTGGTGTGACCGATTTGAGATTTAACACTCCCTAGGGCAATCTTTTGTTTTTCTGCGTTATTTTCCGTTAAAACTTGATTGAGCGCGGTAAATTCACAAAAATCTCCTGCCGGTGTTCCCGTTCCGTGGGCTTCGACTAATCCCAAGGTCGCTGGAGAAAATCCTGCTTCTTGATAAGCTCGTCGTAAGGCTCTGGCTTGTCCTTCGGGACGGGGTGCATAAATGCTTTTGTAGCGGCCATCGCTGGCGGTTCCAATGCCTTTGATAACTGCATAGATGCGATCGCCGTCTCGTTCTGCGTCCGCTAAACGTTTAATGACTAACATTCCTAGCCCTTCTCCGACCATCATGCCATCGGAAGTGGCATCAAAGGGATTAAGACAGTCTTTTTTAGAAAAAGCAGGAGTTTTACTAAAGCACATATAGTTAAGGATGGAGTTATCTGTATCAAACCCTCCCGTTAACATCATGTCGCATCGCCCTTCCATCAGTTCACTCACAGCCATTTTTAAGGCACTTAAAGAACTAGCACAGGCTGCATCAACCACACAATTCGTTCCGCCCAAATCAAAACGGTTGGTAATCCGTCCGGCCACGACATTGGGTAACATTCCAGGAAAAGAGTTTTCCTGCCAAGGTACGTAGGCGGCCTTCATTTTCTCGATAATGGTATCGATTTGTTCTTGGGGTAAGCCACTATTTTTGAGAACTTTTTCCCAGAGAGGATACTGTAGACGACTGGCTAAAGGGGTGATGCTTTTCCACAGTCCACTTCCCCCTAAAATGACACCAGTGGTTTCTCTATTAAAGTTTCTATCTTTACCATATCCTGCGTCTTCTAGGGCTTGTTTAGCCATCACTAAAGAGAGCAAATTTGCTGAATCGAGTGCCTGTAAAGTATCAGGTGGTAAACCAAATTCTAGGGGATCAAAATCAATTTTAGGGATAAAACCACCATGTTTGGCATAGGTTTTATCGGGAGCTTTCGGGTCGGGATCATAATAGTCTTCAATTTTCCAGGCGGTTTCTGGAACTTCTGTTATTCCGTTGACTTTGCCGAGAATGTTTTCCCAGTATTCCTGTAAATTTTTGGCTTTAGCAAATAGGGCAGACATACCAATAATGGCAATGGGTGTTTTTTGTAAAGCCGATATTTTTGGAGTTAATGATTGAGCCATCATATCAATTGTGTGTTTTCAAATACGCAGCACATAACAGCAATTTATTAGATATCAATAGTTAGGGAGATTTTTTATCTCGGTGATTCTACTGAAATCACCTTGGCTAAATTTTTAGAATTTAGAAAAATCTACTTTGAATATTTTCCATTTGATTGGGAAATATTATAACAGAAAAATCAAATCTCAAATTTTCTATATCTTAAGTTTATATTGTCTTCAACTAACACACAATGGATTATTTGCTGATTGAAATGGATGATTTTTATTTTTCTGATCTTCCTAACAAAATCACAAAAACTCAGGTCTATCGAAGACAATTAGACTATCCTTATTTGATGTATCTTATTTTTAGATACCTAGGAAATAAGGAGCATTTGATTACTCGAAGTTTAAAGGCTACAAATCCTACACACAATGGATGATTGATGGAAAATCATGGAGAATTTTTATTTTCTAAGATGATTAAATTATATTCATTCAGGGTTTTTTGCTTAAATCGGTAATATTTATTTGAGATTTAACGTAATTCTACTTAAGTATAATTACTCGTAAATTTTTGGAGGATATCCCAGAATTTTGCCAAATTATTACAAAAATTTGTTTTTCAATCAAATGTGTGATAGTGTGGTTGATCAAATCTGGAAATAGTAAGTAATCTTACTTAAGAAAACTTACTAGATAGAAAATTCAAGAATAGAGTGTGAAGATACTTAAGTCCCTGGGTGTGGTGTGGGAAATGTTAGCGATTTTTGTCCAAAATCATTAAAATACACAAAAAATGCGATCAAATCCCTCTTTTGACTTAATTAATTCCCAAACTCAAGAACGATTCTCTGAACCTAGTTCCTTAACCCAATGTTTGATTAATCAAGTTACAGAAGCAATATTTTGTGTTGATTGCCAGACTCGTTTTCAATATGTTAATGATGCTGCTTGCGCCTTAATCGGTTGTTCAAGGGAGCATTTATTACAAACAACAATTAATGACATAGAGATAGATTTTTTCTCCCAAACTTGGTCAGAATACTGGGCCTTAATCCAAGAAAAATCATCAGTCAACTTTCAGACAGAATTATCCACTGATACAGAGACACAAGTCCTTGACGTTACCATCAATTTTCTCGAATATGACAGTGAGGTATACGGTTGTATTTTAGTTCGCCCACTAGCCAAGGTATCCCCTCAACCCTTATTAAGAGTCGTTCCTAACCACCAACAGAGTTGTCAAAAGCAAACTTCTTTTTATCCAAACTGTACTCAACTAAAACCCATTTTTGAGTTCATTGAAAACCACTATACTCAACCCATCAGTTTAAACGATGTGGCAGAAGCAGTGGGTTATTCTCCCGCCTATCTCACCAACTTGGTGAAGCGGAGAACGCGCAAAACCATTATTAATTGGATATTAGAACGAAGAATGCTAGAAGCTCGTTCCTTATTATTGAATACCCAGGATTCTATTACGAAAATTGCCATGTCTATTGGCTTTAGTGATGCTTATTATTTTTCTCGAAGATTTAGTCAACTTCATGAAATCTCCCCCAAACGTTGGAGACAACAACATCAGATGCAATCAGCATAATGGCATTGGTGCAAAACTAAGGTAATATGACAATATCCCTTAAATACGAATCCTAGTTTACCTGTTCCCTAACTTTACAGTTCACTTGAAATTGCCTTCAATCATTTAGTTGATATTCTTGATTGTTTGCATTTTAAAGTTTAAATCTTCCATTTTAACTCCATAACTGATACACTAACCCTAAAGTATTCAGATGTTGGGTGAGGATTACTTCATAGTTTTTTCATTTCTTATTCATCAATTCATAATCTCCCACAATGACTATTAAAACTGAACAACCCAAAACCGTAGAAGATATCCAAAACTGGCTTATTGATCAATTTGCTCAACAACTGGATGTAGAACCAGATGATATTGATGTTGAAGAGCCTTTTGATAATTATGAATTAGATTCAAGTAAAGCCTTAATTTTATTAGGTCGATTAGAAAAATGGCTAGGAAAAGAGTTAAATCCTGTTGTTATGTTTAATTATCCAACCATTGCTGAACTCTCCGAAAGATTGGGAGAATTATATCTTTAAAATTGAATTGTTAAGAGTCTTCTTAATAAATATCAAAAAAAGATAGATATCTATGGTGTCAACACACCATAGATATCTATGGTTGGTGTGAGGAAAAAATATAAGAATTGATAAGTCCAATAAAAACTCCAGTTTTTACGAAAAATATCCCATACCCGATGAGAATGAGACGAGATTAGACTGGTATTTAAGAACATCAAATGACTCATTTGATTCAGTGAATCATTGTTCCCTTGTCATGTTCTTCACCTCTCAATATATAGGAAAAATTTGTTTTATGGTTGTTACTGCACAGACCGACGTTTATGATGTTGTGATTATGGGAGCAGGGTTTGCAGGGGTTTGTCAAGCAAGACATCTACTGCTGAACGTTCCTAATATAAAAATTGCTCTCATTGATCCAAGACCAGAACAAAGGACGAATAAAGACCTCAAAATTGGGGAATCTATGGTAGAAATTGCTACACTTTTTGTCTGTAAAGAATTAGGTTTATATGAATATATGACCGAAAATCATCCCCCCAAATTTGGACTTAATTTTCACTGGCCAAAAACAACCGAAAAAACGACAACAACTGATGATTATTATCATATCTGGAATAATCGTCAACCTCCTTTAGCTTCCTTTCAAATGAACCGAGCCAAATTTGAGCAAGATTTGCTACAAATGGATAAAGAAATGGGAGCAACCTTCTATCAAGGTCGAGTCATAGACTTTGATTTAAGTGCCAGAGATGAACTAAAAACCGTTAAAGTTAAACTTAATAATGAATATGTAACGCTCAAAGCTAAGCACCTGATTGATGCAGCAGGACGTAAGTTTTTAATCGGTAAAAAAACAGATAATTTATTATTTGGTGCTGACAATCTCTTTGGATTGGATACAGGTTCAGTATGGGTTAGGGTTAATAACATTGATCGCACCATTTTTCATGATGGGTATGACCCCCACGGAACAACTTGTAGTCATTATTATGCAACTAATCATTGGTTTGGTCATGGCCATTGGATATGGATGATTCCCACAGAAAAAGATAGTCAAGAGATTTCTATCGGTATGGCCTATCATCGCTCAGCGATCGCCGACCAACAAATTAATACAAAAGAAAAATTCTATGATTTCTTACAGGCTAATCATGAAGTTCTCTATCGTTTAGTTACCAGTGGAGAGAATATTGACTTTCATTATCTCCCGCGTCCTGCTCATACCAGTAAAACCATGTTATCTGAAGATAATTGGTATGTTTTAGGAGATGCAGCTTGTATTTTTGATCCCTTTTATTCTTTGGGATCTAGTATGATTGCTCATGAAATTGAATGTACAACAGAAATTATTCGCTCCAAGTTAGCTGGCGATCCTTTAGCCGAGAAAAAACGAGCAGCCTATAATGATTTTATTATCGCCCACACACGATTTAATAATCATCTCATTAAACATCATGATAAACATTTAGGCGATGCTAGTGTCATGAGTTGGCGTATTTACCATGATTATATTGGCTGGTTTGGGATTCAAGTACCTCTATATCTCGGAAAATGGTTTTTAGATGTTGATTTTCTATCTCGATATAATCCAGGGTTAACACATTATCAAAACAACTACTGTGAGCATCTTTATGAACAATTTAATCAAGTGATAGAACAGGGTAAAAATATCGGGTTTATGGACTGCTATCGAGGGGATCAATTATGGGGACATTACCATACGCTACAACATTTTGATGATTTCGTTGAAAACACGAAACTCGAACCCCAAAAGTGTAATGTTTTTGCTTCAATGAAAGCCAGTAATTTCTATCGAGGCATTTGGTATGGAAAGTTTCTTTGGAAAGCCTTTGGCTGGCGTGGCTTTTTAAACAGAAAGAATCTGGCTTACTTGATGGAACATTTTGTTAATATGTTGCAATTTATGATTGCAGACATGGTGTATCGCTACTTAACTAAAGATATGGTAGATAACACAGCAGTTGAGACAATGCGGGAAGAATTTGTCAATTATCATCATCAACCTCAACTGAATAGTTGGATTAAAGAAACATCTTCAGACTCATCAGAAAAAATTCCTGTCAATGCCTAGATTGACTTAACCAGGTGTGGGGATTTTTTCAGCATAAACTTTTCTAGCTTCTGATTATTTACAAATTCTATTTCTTGATCATGGAACCTATTGCAATTATCGGTATTGGCTGTCGTTTTCCTCAAGCTAAAGATCCTCAAGCTTTTTGGCAATTATTATCTCAAGGAATTGACGCTATTACAGAAATTCCCGGCGATCGCTGGAATATAGACGAATTTTATGACAGTAACCCAGAGACCCCCGGCAAAATAGCTTCCCGTTATGGAGGCTTTTTATCAGACCTAGATGGCTTTGATCCCAACTTTTTCGGCATTTCCCCAAAAGAAGCCCGATTAATCGATCCTCAACAACGTTTATTATTAGAAGTGGCTTGGGAAGCCTTAGAAGACGGGGGAATGGTAAAAGAACAAATCGCTGGTTCTAATACAGGGGTATTTATGGGGATTGGTACCAACGATTATAGTCGTATCCCTGGCTCAACCTATAACGATCAACCTCAAGGTTACGATCTCACCGGCAATGAAATGAATATAGCGGCGGGCCGTCTTTCTTACTTGTTTAATCTACGGGGTCCGAGTTTAGCTGTTAATACGGCTTGTTCTTCTTCCTTGGTGGCAGTGCATTTAGCTTGCCAAAGCATTTGGAACCAAGAGGCAGAAATGGCCTTAGCAGGAGGAGTCAATGTCATTTTATCTCCCATTGGTAATATTGCCTTGAGTCGATTAAAAGCCCTATCTCCCGATGGACGGTGTAAGACGTTTGATGCTAGTGCTAATGGCTATGTGCGTAGCGAAGGGGCTGGTTGTATTCTCCTTAAACCCTTATCAAAAGCGATCGCCGATCATGACCCTATCTATGCAGTGATCCGAGGCAGTGCCATTAATCATGATGGACGGAGTAAAGGCTTAACGGTTCCCTACGGACCAGCCCAAGAAACCTTAATTCGTCGGGCATTGCACAGTGCTGAAGTTCAGCCCAAAGAGATCAATTATGTGGAATTACATGGAACTGGCACCCCGTTAGGTGATCCCATTGAAGCCATGGCCTTAGGTACCGTTTTAGGAGAAGGGCGCAACCCTGATGATCCTTGTTTAGTGGGATCGGTTAAAAGTAATATTGGTCATTTAGAAGCGGCCGCTGGCATTGCCAGTGTCATCAAAATGGCACTATCTCTGAAATATCAACAAATTCCCCCTAGTCTTCATTTTAATCAGCCTAACCCTTATATTCCTTTTGATAAATTACCCCTTAAAGTACAATCGACTCTAATTCCTTGGCCCCAAAAAGAGACGCCTGCTAAAGTGGGTATCAGTTCCTTTGGTTTTTCGGGAACGAACGCTCATATCATCTTAGAAGCCGTTACCTTATCTCAAACGACTCAGCAACCCCCCTTACGGTTTCCCCATTTACTGCCTATCTCAGCCCATACCCCCGAAGCAGTCACTAACCTAGTGCAGGGGTATCAAGGCTTAATAGAAGACAAAGAACTGACCCCAAACGATGTACAGAATCTTTGTTATAGTGCGAGTACAAGGCGGACGCACCATGCTCACCGCCGAGCTGTGGTGATTAATTCTCCCCAAGAATTACAAGCTAGTTTACAAGAACTAGAAGCCGTTGACTTAGACAGTTTACCGAAACCCTCGAAACGTAAACCGAAAATTACCTTTGTCTTTTCCGGTCAAGGGCCTCAATGGTGGGGTATGGGACGGGAATTATTAGCCCAAGAAGCGGTATTTCGGGCAGTCATTGAAGAATGTGACCGTTTGATTCAAAAGTATGCTCACTGGTCATTATTAGAGCAGTTTACCCTTGCTGAGTCCGAGACTCGCCTCCAAAAAACAGAAATCGCTCAACCAGCTTTATTTGCCTTACAAGTAGGGTTAGCTCAATTATGGCGTTCTTGGGGCATTGAACCAAAAGCTGTCATCGGTCATAGTTTAGGAGAAGTAGCAGCAGCCCATTTTGCCGAGGTTTTGACCCTTGAAGAGGCAGTTTCTTTAATTTGTCATCGGGGACAATTAATGCAGCAAGGGACTGGTAACGGTAAGATGCTGGCGGTAGAATTGCCTGTGACGCAAGTACAATCATTATTGACGTTTTGGAATGATCAATTAGAAGTAGCAGCGATTAATGGTCCTAGCTCAACTGTTATTTCTGGAAACTCAGCAGCCATTGATGATTTTGTGGCTGAGTTAAAAGAGAAATCACCCAATATTTTTTATAAAGAATTACCGGTTAATTATGCGTTCCATAGTCAACAAATGGAACCCTTGGCTGAAGCTTTAGTTAAAAAAATCAGTCATCTAAATCCTCAAAAAGAAAGGGTTTCTATCTTTTCAACAGTTACGGGAGATCAGATCGATGGGACAGCCTTAAATGCTGAGTATTGGGGTAAAAACATGCGTCAAACCGTTAGATTTAACCCTGCTATTGAAGCTTTAATCCAGTCCCGTCATACCCTATTTTTAGAGGTTAGTCCCCATCCGGTTTTATCAGGATATATGAAGAAAACTTTAATCGAAAAACAAACAGAGGGAGTGGTTTTACCTTCCCTAAGACGCAAAGATCCAGAACGGATAACCCTATTAAATTCCCTGGGGACGTTTTATACTTGGGGACAGTCAATTAATTGGGAAAAATTATATCCTAATCACTGTGAAAAAGTCGAGTTACCTTTGTATCCTTGGCAAAGAGAATCTTATTGGATTGATGATATTAAACCTCAATTTAAGGAAGCAACCCCCAAATCTTCTTTATTACAACTATTAATAGAAGGAAAGACCCAAAAGCTAACAGAAGCATTAAATAAAAAGCCGCAACTATCCCCAGAAGCTAAACAAGTGTTACCTCAAATTTTGTCGTTATTAGTAGAGACAGAAGGGACAAGTCAATTAGGTCAAAATTTAGCCAAAGCTTGTTACAAAGTACAGTGGGAAGAAAATCATTTATCTATCAATCAATCAGAAAATAAACAGGAAAATTGGTTGATTTTTAGTGATAAAAAAGGGACAGGAGAAACCATAGCTAATGCTTTAAATCATCCTTGTATTTTAGTCTCCTCTGGCAACAGTTATCAAACTTTAGACAATCAACATTATCAAATTAATCCCGATAGTTGTGAGAATTTTAAACAATTACTAATCAGTCTTGCTCAACCCATTACTAAAATCCTTTATCTCTGGGGTTTAGACAGTTCAATGGACTTGAAACAGTCCCATGAGTCTTTGTTGTATTTAGTACAAGCATTACTCAAAAACCCAACTACCATTATCCCCAAACTATGGATTATAACCCAACAAGCACAATCGGTTATCAGTCACCCAAAAAGCTGTAATATAGCCCAAAGCAGCTTATGGGGAATGGGTCAAGTGATAGCCTTAGAACATCCTCAACTATGGGGGGGATTAATTGACCTAGATGATTCTAGCTTATCCCTGATGCCGATGATTACTCAAATTACAGCAGAAACAGGGGAAAAGCGAGTTGCATTTCGGGAGGATAAACGTTATGTTGCCCGTTTAACCCCCACTCAACCCAGTTCATCTCCTCCTTTATCTCTGAACAATGAAGGGTGTTACTTAATTACAGGAGGGTTAGGGGCTTTAGGATTAACCTTAGCAGATTGGTTAGTGGACAAAGGAGCTAATCATTTAATTTTAACCAGTCGTCGCAGTTTAGCAGAACAATCAGCAGAAAAACAAGCAAAAATTGCAGCCTTAGAAGCCAAAAAAGTCAAAGTAACCGTGATCGCTGCCGATGTCACTAACTATGACCAGATGCAGCAACTATTTAACCAGATTAAACAACAATATCCGCCCCTACTGGGTATTATTCATGGGGCTGGAGTCTTAACGGATCAAATCATTGAACAGATGGATATTGATAGCTTTGAAGCCGTGTTAAAGCCTAAAGTTACAGGGGGTTGGAACTTACATCAACTCTCCCGTGATCTCCCTTTAGACTTTTTTGTCTGTTTTTCCTCCATGTCTGCATTACTGGGTTCACGAGGACAACTTCATTATGCAGGGGCTAACGCCTTTTTAGACGGGTTAGTACATTACCGTCGAAGTTTAGGACTACCTGGCATGAGTATTAACTGGGGGCCTTGGGCAGAAGGCGGTATGGCAAACCAAGGGTATGAACAAGGGTTAAAATTGATGGGAATTAACCCATTAGATCCCACATCAGCCTTGACTCTTCTCGGAAATTTACTCTTAGGAGAATCTGAGCAAATGATGGTGGCCGATATTGATTGGGGTAAATTTGGAAATATTGTGGCGGCGAAAGGAAAAACTCCCTTTTTACAACAATTATTGCCAGAAAATCCAGGAGAATCTCCAGAAAAAAGCCGAAATTTAGCACAAGAATTAGAAGAAACTCCACCCCATCGACGAATCCCTTTATTGACCCAGGAATTACAACAACAAGTGGCGCAAGTGCTGGGGCTACGAGGATCATCTTTACCCGAAACCGATCAAGGGTTTTTTGACATGGGGATGGACTCTTTAATGTCGGTAGAACTCAAACATCGCTTAGAAAAATTATTTAACGTTTCTCTACCATCCACCCTAGCTTTTGAATATCCCACCATTGAGGATGTTGTGACTTATTTCAGTGATCAAGTGTTTGCTTGGAGCGTTGAGTCAAACCACTCCCAACCCACAATGTCTCAAAAGGCGGTTGGTTTAGAAGCAACCGTAACGGAACTCGAAGGGCTATCCGAAGCCGAAACAGAAGCCCTAGCCGAACAAGAACTCGCTGAACTCGAAGCATTACTATCGTAAACTCACATCTTGCACCTTCCCTAATCCCCCTACCCCCCTGCCCCCCACACCCCCCACACCCCCCACACCCCCCTTTAAAAGGGGGGCAGGGGGGGTTAGGGGCAGGGGGGGTAGGGGCAGGGGGGGTAGGCAAAAGGCAAGAGGCAAGAGCGGTGAGACCCCGCGCCTTCGCATCTGCGCAAGGGAACGCTCACCAAGACAGGCAAAAGTATCTTATTTTAAGCCTAACTGCTTGAGCATTGACTGTCTTCTTTTTAGCTATTAAGTTATTTTATACTGGTGCAAGATATGAGTTTAAAAACTAGATGGTAACTTCCACAAAATCATTATTGGTCAAGTGATTAGAATTAACTCCGTTTAAAACTAATAAGGCTTGATTATTGTAAGAGATTAAGGTGTTTTCTCCCAAGGAGTCTAAGGCTAACTGATTGTAGGATAAACCTCCTGATAGACCAATACTATCAACTCCCAACTCAAAATCAGTAATGGTATCTGTTCCTTGATTAGATTTTAGGACAAAAATATCACTTCCCCCCTGGCCAGTTCGGGTATCATTTTCAGCAATTCCTAGTATATATTCATCGGCATCTGTACCAACAATGGCACGATTTCCGGTCAGGGGGTCATAAGCGGTTCCTTGCCAACCATTATTCCCTCCCACCGCTAAATAATTAACAACTTCAGTGGTATGATTGGTTTCTGTATCAAAGGTAATGTCTTCTTGTACGGTTACCTCAACCCCATTACTGGTGAGATTTTGGAAACGTAAGGCAGACGCATCTGGACCGTCATAGGTAGCAATATTTGCCAAGAAATGAGGAATCTCTGTAAACTGGTCACCAAAATTAATATTAAATAACTCATGGGTAACAGTATTACCGGTACTACCGGCTTGGAAACTGACCCCATTACTATTACCATTACCAGAGGCAATAGCCACATAACCGATGGTTTCATGAGAATGTCCTTCTGCGTTTCTTCCGTAAACTTCGTCTTCTTCTAGGACTACGTCAAACCCATTGGCCGTGGCATTTTGTTGACGAGTTCGGACTAAGTTGCTGTCGTTGAGGGTTTGCACTTGACTAAAGATTACAGGAGTATCGGCAAAGTCAATGTCAAACTCAACCGTTTGCCAGGGGGTCAAACTGAGGTTTTGCACATTAGCTGTAGCATCAGTATCAAAGCTTCCGACTTCGACTAAGGTTCCATCAGACAGTTGATAGGTTCCTGCTTCAAAAACAAAATAACTTAAGGTTTCTAGGATATGAGTCCCATCTTCATTAACGGGTTCTTGGAGATAGATATCAAAGCTATTGTTAGTAATATTGGTAATACGAGGGGTGGCTAGTTGGTTGCCATTGTAAGAGACAGATGGGGCAAAAATGATCGGGTTATTGTAGGTATGATCAAGGGTAATGGTTTGAAGATTGTGATCGAGGGTAATGGTATCTGCTTCTCCTAAATTGAGGGGAGCTCCTGTTATAATCTGGTTAACAGTCACGTCAAAGGAATCAAAAGCAGATTGGCCGTTGGATAGACCTTCAATGGTAATGGTTGCTGTTCCCGATTGATTGTCTTGATAGTCCAGAATTAGTTGTTGATCAACAATCGTTGCTGTGACTAATGAGGTATTATCATTAGAAAAAACTGACTTAGTGATCGCATGATCATCATTGTCAATATCTGCAAAAATATCACTTAAATCGATGATGGTGTTGTCTGCATCTTGATAAATGCTAACATCTGAAATTTCATTAACAACCACAGGTGCATCATCAACTGGTGTAATATCAAAACTCACACTAGAAGACACAGGATTATTGTTGCCGTCATCTACAGTGTAGCCGAAGTTTCCTGCGTTGCCATTCGCATCAGGAACAGGAACAAATTGTAAGCTCGTTAATTCTTCACTTGTTAACATATCCCCAACAGCGACAGGAGACCCATCAAATTTTTGAAGTTCTCCTTTAGTTGAATGAGGAAGAGTATCAACTGTAATTTCTAGGGGATCATTTTCTGGATCACTCGGAGCAGTAATATTAAGATTGATGGTGATATCTTCGTCAGGATTTAATGTTTTTGGGCCTTCAACTAAGGGGGGTTGATTCAGGGATAAGGTGACAGTTGAAGAGGCTGTATTTACTCCGTCACTAACCGTATAACCGAAGGTTTCTATGCCTGTTAAACTTCCATTTGCGACAAAACTTAAGGCAGTCAAATCATTTAGAGAAAGGATATTTCCTACATTAACAATAGTACCGTCAGGACGTTGTATTTCTCCAAAACTTCCATCAGGAATATTATCAGTAATAATCAGTAAATTATCTCCGTCAGCATCGGTTGGGGGGTCAATATTTAAGGCAATGGAAGTGTTAGGTTCTAATACTATATTTTTGTCTGCTTCAACAACTGGAACGTTATTAATACGAACATTGCTAAAATTGATATCACTAATGATATCTCCTGCACTAAGAGAGACTGTATAACTTCGAGGAGAAGACGGAGAACTATTATTAATTGTCCACCCCAAATCTTCTAAAATTCCTAACATAATATCATCGGGATTATGAATCACCCCTTGATTATAGGTAGGAGTCATAATTGCGTTACGTTGTCGATAACTCAAGTTGTCTAAATGAGACAAACTAGAACTTACATCGTAGCTAGAAGGGGCATAAATTTTAACGGAATTTCCCCCGTTAGCTTGTTGGGCATTGTCTCCATCAAAAAAGAGGTTCTGACTAACTAATTGTTCTCCTAAAGCAGTTGAATTATTAGGAAAAAGTTGATGATTATATAGACTTTCCCCTGAGCCATTAACCAAAAATTTATCGTAAATAAAACGACTAGTATAACTACCTATTCCACTACCAGGACTATGACTTAATAAGGTGAAAAAGCCTAACCCGTGAGCAATTTCGTGTAAGGCAACTGTTACTAAATCATAACTAGAACTGGTTTGACCATCGGTTCCTAAATACCAGTTTTGCTCGCTATCGATAGTAACATAAATATCGGGTTCATTAGGTTTTAAATCACTCCCTGCTAATTGATTAGCTAAACCAACCGGATAAAAGACATTGGGTTCAGGAATATTATCAAAATTCGTCACAAAACCCCCCGGTCCACCATTAGCTAAACCCGCAGGAAATGAAGACCAACCAACTTGAATATCAAGGGGAACATTGGTGACTAAAAGAGATTCCCAAATATCAGCCGCCTGTTCAAAAGCTGCTTTTGCTTCATTGGGAAACAGTTCATCATAAGTAACATTAAGGGTTCCTGTCTTGGGTTCTAAATATTTGGGCAATGTAGATTGCCAACCAACATCAACAACTTCACTAATGGTATAATTGCCTGGTGTTAATCCTTCAAACGAATAAAATCCATTATCATCAGTTGTGGTAGATGTTTCTCCTGCATCCAATTGACCATTTTGGTTTTGATCAAGATAAATCAGTTGTCCCGAGAAACCTGGTTCATTATTAGATTTAATGCCATCATTATTGACATCGTTCCATTTGATTCCTTCAACAGTTCCTGCTGCACGAAAACCAAAGTTAAGTTGACTGGTGGTTTGGTTAAACTCTGTAGAAACTGGGTAATTATTTCCCAAAGGAAACGTTTTTTTGCCAACCATTGAAACCTTCGACAGCAATGTAGTAATTATCCTGGGGATTTAACCCACTAAATGAATAATTACCCAAACTATTTGTCAATGTAGATTGTTCGTTGGCATCCCATTGGTTATTTTGGTTTTGGTCTAAATAAACTCGCCAGTTGGATAAACCCTGTTCACTATTATTTTGAGTACCACTGTTGTCTAAGTCGTTCCAAACTGTCCCATTAATTTGAGGTAAAGAAGTATTGTTTAAAATGGCTAAAGTATTACCATTTTGTCTGACCATTACATAGGCACTAACTTGACTTAAATCATAACTATTAAGGTTGACAATGGTATCTTGGTTAGGATCAAATCGTAGATTTCTGCGTAACCATTGCCACCAGCAAAACCACTGATATTAAAGGTCTCGACCACTGCCACCCCACATCGGTCAATACTACTTTCGCCAGA
>NZ_PRLH01000105.1 GCF_003013815.1 Cyanothece sp. BG0011
TTACAAAAGGAGTCTCTAACTCAATTTCTTGTACATTCTGAAGCGCGTCCATGTTATATAAACCGCTACCACCCAGAATACCGATTTTTGCTTGAGTGACCATTAATACAGAATTCTCATGATAAATATGCTCTTATAAAAATAACATCTTTTGTTAACAAAGATGTTATCCTTCGTACACTAATGAAAAGAAATCGAGATTTTTTTTATACGTTATATTAATTGATAATTTAATTGAGATTAATGACCTATCGAAGAACTAAATTCTTCGGCTGGTTCTACCTTAGCAGAACATTCTAAAACGAGGGAACTTTCTAACTTAACCACTTTTCTAAACTTTCCCAAGTCGGGGTAAAAGGTGCTGCTGCTAAACTACAGGCTTTCCATTCTGCACGGACTGGAACACCCAATTGTTGGCACATTCCTCCCCGACGGCCTTCTGTCTGATAGTAACGACAAAAGCGACAAGATGAAGTCAAAAAATTAGAGGTTTTCATGGGAGTTTTTGGGCAAGGTGTGTATGGAATATTTGAGTTTTTCCTTCCAGGTTTTATTATCTAATACGACTAAAGGATGAGAGAATCTGCTGACTGATGCCTCTGTCTAGATTTCACTGTTTTCTTTGATCCCCGCTTCTTTAGGTTTTTTTTAATATTTGTTTTACAAAAGTCCACGAAATCTCCTAAAAATCAAAGAAACTTCATTAAATTAATTTTTGAAAATTGAGTGAACTGACAAAGAAAATACTGGGGATCAAGAATAAAAACGAAACTATCGAAGGAAAACTTAACTAATAATCAGAGATTATACGGAGACAAACTGTCGTCTATCCCTTTACTAACTGAATCATTACTCTAAGTTCGACAAAGATTTTGTTTGCCAATGTTGCGTTATGCAAAGATAACATTGAGACCACCTTTCTAGTTCAACTGAAGGAGTCGGACAGTGACAGTGAGGACATAAAGGAAGGTCATTGAGATGGTGAGCGATCGCATCAGTCCATCGTTGAAAGGCTTCTTCTGGGGTTTGAGGGGTTTTAGGGGAAGGTTTGACCGTATCAGTATAAGCAAAGAAACTTCTCCCTTTGTCAGCAGATGATAATGGTTGGTGGCCTGGATGAGAATGCCATTGAGCCGGAGAAAAACGAAGCTTGTGCAAGGGAGAACCGGACAAGTGATGATTTAGTTGTTTCAGCAGAGAATAACTTTGAAACGATAATTGCTGGGCCCAACCGGAACTAGAAACCGCTATCCAAAGCATATCCCTTTGAACATAGAGGGGTTGACTCTGGGAAGCTGTTTCTTGTGAGACGATAGTTGACCAAATGTCACAGATTTCAATATAGCGACGATATTCGTTCCATTTCGGCTGTTTAGCTATCACTTCAAGGAGATGATCGATCGAGGTGAGACTCATAGCAAGTTAGGAGTAATTAGTGAACGATAATCAGTTATATAGCGATAGTACATGATTGCCTTCGCCTCACTAACTAACAATTGTATTAACATGGCATTAAGGCCAAATCCTAATAATTTTCTATGCTCTCTCAAATTAAAACCCTTGCTGAAGACTTAGCCCCTAGACTGATTGAAATACGTCGCCATTTACACGCCCACCCCGAATTAAGTGGACAAGAATATCAAACCGCAGCCTATGTAGCCGGAGTGCTTTCCTCCTGTGGCCTTCATGTCCAAGAAGCCGTAGGAAAAACAGGGGTTGTGGGAAATTTAGAGGGAAATGGTAATCATCAGGGAATTTTGGCTATTCGTACCGATATGGATGCCCTACCCATTGAAGAACGGACAGAACTTGACTTTGCTTCTTGTAAACCTGGGGTCATGCACGCCTGTGGTCATGATGTTCATACAACCCTAGGACTGGGAACGGCGATGATTTTATCCCAGTTACGAGACCACTTACCGGGTAATATTCGCTTTATCTTCCAACCCGCCGAAGAAATCGCCCAGGGAGCAAGCTGGATGGTGCAAGACGGGGTCATGCGAGATGTGGATAGCATTTTTGGGGTTCATGTGTTTCCGTCTCTTCCAGCCCGTTCTGTGGGCATTCGCTACGGGGCCTTAACCGCAGCGGCCGATGATATTGAAATCTTTATTCGAGGAGAATCAGGCCACGGGGCGCGCCCTCATGAGGCAGTGGATGCCATTTGGATTGCTTCTCAGGTGATTACCACCCTACAACAGGCGATCAGTCGTACTCAGAACCCTTTGCGACCCCTGGTTTTGAGCATCGGACAAATTACAGGAGGACGGGCGCCTAACGTCATTGCTGATCATGTCAGAATGGCCGGAACCGTGCGATCGCTTCATCCGGACACCCATGCTAATTTACCCGACTGGATAGAAGGAATTGTTGCCAATGTTTGTCAGACTTACAATGCCAAGTATGAAATGAATTATCGTCGGGGGGTTCCTTCGGTTCAAAATGATCTCAATCTAACTCAAATACTAGAAAGTGCTTGTCGAGAAGCATGGGGTAACGATCTCGTGGAAATGCTTCCCGAACCTTCTTTAGGAGCAGAAGATTTCTCTTTATATTTACAACACGCTCCAGGAACCATGTTTCGCTTAGGGGTTGGACAACCGGATCAACTTAATTATCCCCTACATCATCCCTTATTTGAAATAGATGAATCTGCCATTATTACAGGAGTCGTTACCTTAGCTTATACCGCTTGTAAATATTGGGAAATGAAGCAAAAATAATCCCTTTTTAGGTAATAGCTACTGTTGTTAAAACCATTGTGCATCAGACAATCTTGAAGGTATAATAAGCCCTAGGTCTTAACATTTTCTTCAGGATTGACAGAACCATGACTTCTAGATCCATAATTAGTTCTTTTTTATTGCCATTTTTGGGAGTTTTGAGCGTTTCTGCTCCTGTTTATGGGAAATTTAACAGTAATCTTACTGTAGAAATCGACGGGGTGAGCGATCGCCGAGGACAAATTTGTTTTAGTCTTTTTAAAAGTAGTCGTGGTTTTCCTGACAGTGGCAATGATGCTGTGGATAAACGATGTGTCAAAATTACAGAAACTCCCCCTAAAATAACCTTTAACGATTTACCGCCCAACACCTATGCGGTGGCCGTGTTTTGGGACAATAATTCTGATGGAGAATTAAACCGTAACTTTCTAGGAGTTCCCACCGAAAAATTTGGGTTTTCTAGTAATCCCATTGTACGCACCGGCCCTCCTAAATTTTCTGATTCTGCTATTTTAATTACCGGTAAAAACCAAGTTATTTCTATTAAATTACAATCCTTTTAACAATTATTAGTGACCAGTGAGCAGTTATCGCTCACTGGTCACTGATCACGACTTTAAAGGGCCTGCGCTCTCAGCCAAGCAATCGGTAAATAGACCATTTTCTTGGGAGTGCGCACAAACGCTCGTTGATTGAACACATCATAATCATTGGCTTCGATGACATCAAGAATCCCTTGATACAACATCAAAGCTGCCCAAACCGGCCAACGAGAGTCCCGAGAGAGAATCCGAATGCCCCGTTCTGCATCTTTATAATACTGCCTGGCCCGTTGAATTTGAAAAGCCATTAACTCACGCCAGCGATCGTCAACGACCCCTTTCAATAAGTCTGTTTCTGTATAGTTAAAGCGATCTAAATCTTCTAAAGGTAAATAAATACGTCCCCGTTGGGCATCTTCTCCCACATCCCTTAAGATATTGGTTAACTGATTGGCTATCCCTAAAGCGATCGCTTCTTCTTTGGGGATATAGTCCTCGAGTTCTTTATTCCAAGGGCCAATAGAAGGCTGTTTTTCCACTCCTAAGACGGCGTTCGACATTAAGCCAACGGTTCCAGCGACGCGGTAACAGTACAGCTTTAGCTCATCAAAGGTCTTGTAACGGTTACGATACAAGTCCATATGTTGTCCTGCAATCATGTCCTCAAAGGGTTTAATTTCTACAGGAAACCGTTGTAAGGTATCGACAAGGGCAACGTCTTCATCGTCGAGGGGATGACCCTTAAACAAGCATTGAAGATGGTCTTGCCACTGTTGTAGGGTTTCTGGGGTGGTATATTTGGCTTGAGGACCGTCGACTAATTCATCGGTACGGCGACACCAAACATAGATAGCCCAGATCGCCCGTCGTTTTTCCGACGGCATTAATAGGGTTCCCAGATAAAAGGTTTTTGAGTATTTCTGGGTGATTTGACGACAGCGTTCGTAGGACTCTTCTACGGAGACCAGCATTTTTGGGGGTTGGGGACGTTTAGGCAATTGTAGCATTCAGCACAAGCAGAATGATTTTCTATAGTAATAAAGAGGTAATGGAGTTTTGTGACCGTTAGACTCTTAGCATTGTCCCATTCATTGACTCTTTCGTCATTATTTCGGGCAAAATTCTCGGCCACTTCCCTAACAGTCAAACCGCTCAGACTAAACTAAAGAGGCTTCTTTAGGGGCTTGAGAGCTTGATGGGTTCATCTTAGCCGGGTAATCTTGCGCTAGGGTTTGCGCTGCTAATTTTCCAGATAAAACAGCCCCTTCCATGCTGCCTAGATATTTTTGCATGGTAAAGTCCCCTGCTAAATAGAAGTTAGCAATGGGAGTCTTTTGGGAGGGACGATAAGCTTGTCTGCCGGGGATGGCTTTATACACAGAACGAGGTGTTTTGACCACATGATATTTGAGCAGTTTTGCCGGGTTTTCCCCGGTAAAGTGTTGGGGGAAGAGTTTTTCAATTTCGGCCATGGTTACGTCAATAATGGCTTCATCGGAGGCGGTGATCCAATCCTGTGCCGGGGCTAAGACTAACTCCAACATCGAGCGATCGGGGTCAGCGTATTCTTTACAAGTGTTACTCATGTCCGCATAAACACTGAGTAAGTCGGAACGGGAAAATAGCAGGTGATCAATATCGGTGAGTTTCCGATCAAACCAGAGATGAAGGTTAATAACGGGAACCCCTTCTAAGCCTTCTAATTTCTTAAATTCGTCCAGTTGTCGCCAGGGTTTGGGTAAAATAACCTTTAAAGGATCAACGGGCATGGCCGACACATATAAGTCCGCTTCTAACCGTTGGTCAGGTTCCCCATTGAGTCCCCTGATCACATAGCCTTTCACTGTCTGATCGTCATTGAGTAATATTTCTTTTAAACCCGAATTTAATCTAACTTCTCCCCCTCTTTCAGTAATGTAATCAACTAAGGGTTCACAGAGTCTTTCGGTGGGGGAACCATCGAGAAAGGCCATTTTTGAGCCATTTTTCTCTTGTAAAAAGCGATTTAACGCGGTTAATAAAATGGTGGCTGAAATTTCATTGGGGTTAATGAAGTTTAACGCCTTAGACATGGCAATAAAGACTTCTTTTTCCACTCTAGGGGGAATATTCTGTTTTTTGAGCCACTCTGACCAAGAATACTGATCCATTTCTTCGACGTAGCTTTGTCCCCTTACAATGGCAGGGAGTAGACCTAAACCGAACTTTATTTTTTCTTCCCAGGTCAACATATCGTTATTGCGTAAAATGGCAATAATCCCGTTGACCGGTGCTGGTAGATTAGGAAAATCAAATCTTGAGTAAGTTCCGGGGGTTTCCGGTTGGTTGAAGATCATGGTATGTTCTTTCCACTGTAAGCGATCTTCAATTCCTAGTTCTTTGAATAATTGCAACATATTGGGATAGGCCCCAAAGAAGATATGAAGTCCGGTTTCATACCAGTCTCCGTCTTCGTCTTTCCAGGCGGCCACCTTGCCACCTAAAACGTCTCTTCTTTCTAAAACAATGGGGGTGTGTCCTGCATCCACAAGATATTTGGCACATGAAAGGCCAGCTAAACCGGCTCCGGCGATCGCAACTCGCATCTATTTTCTTCTCTATAAGGGTTTATGTTTTACTCATTATACTTTGCATTTCGTTACATTTTGTTGAGATGGGAAAATTTTCTCCATAGACAGAAAAAGTTAAGGGGTGAGGGGATCTTCTGTAACGATGATCAAGATCGGCCTCCCATCTGATAAAATTGTCATGGAATCTCCTATTCTTAATTGATTGCCTCGAAGATAAAGATCATTACCATCTTAAAATAGGACTCAATGAGCAAAAACGAACGCCGAACCTTTTTATTAGACTTTGAGAAACCATTATGGGAATTAGAGGCTCGTATTGAACAAATTAGGCAACTCGCTGAAGAAAATAATGTCGATGTTTCTGAACAAATTGCTCAATTAGAAAGTCGAGCGCAAAATCTCAGAGAAGAAATATTTAGTAGTCTCACCCCGTCTCAACGTCTGCAGTTGGCTCGTCATCCTCGTCGCCCTAGTACCTTAGATTATATTCAATCTATTGCCGATGAATGGTTTGAGTTACACGGCGATCGCGGGGGCTACGATGATCCTGCCTTAGTGGGAGGCATCGCTCGCTTAGGAGGCCGCCCAGTGGTCATTCTCGGCCATCAAAAAGGACGGGATACTAAGGATAATGTGGCCAGGAACTTTGGAATGCCAGCCCCCGGTGGATACCGTAAGGCTATCCGCTTAATGGAACACGCTAACCAGTTTTCTATGCCCATTTTGACCTTTATTGATACCCCTGGGGCTTGGGCTGGGGTAGAAGCTGAAAAACTCGGTCAAGGAGAAGCGATCGCCTTTAACCTTCGTCAAATGTTTAGTTTTGATGTCCCTATTATTTGCACCGTGATCGGAGAAGGGGGATCAGGAGGAGCCTTAGGGATCGGCGTAGGGGATAAACTCCTCATGCTCGAACACGCAGTTTATACCGTGGCGACTCCCGAAGCTTGTGCGGCCATTCTTTGGAAAGATGCTAAAAAATCCCCTCAAGCAGCCGTAGCCTTGAAAATTACCTCTAAGGATCTTAAAGAATTGGGAATTATTGATACCATTGTTCCAGAACCTTCAGGGGCGGCCCATGTTAACCCCTTAGAAGCCGCCGCCATCTTGAAAGACACCTTAGTGGATAATTTAGAAGCGTTATCCAATTTAACCCCAGAAGAACGCAAAGAGTTACGTTATGAAAAATTTCGCAAAATTGGCGTTTTTCTCGATGCCAGCGCTCATGTTCCCATTCATTCATAGTCCCTCATCGGGGATCATCACCCAAATCATTGATTTTTAAGATCCCTCGTTGGGAATTGACCAGAAGATGTTATAATTGACTAGGTAAACTTTTGTAACAAAACCTTAAAACTATTGTAGATGTTACTCAGGCTTTGCCCAAGGGAAACACCTTCACCTGAAGCGCAGAGATTTTCTGCCCTCACTATGAGATAATTTCATTGTGTTGGTTTCTAGAACTTTGAAGCAAGCCCTTGCAAACCATCTAAGACGCTCTCCAGAGTGTTGAGATTTGAGTATAGAGAATAAACTATATCATGGATTCTTCTTCAAGTCAATTAAACGCCATCATTACTGGAGCAAGCAGTGGTATTGGCAAAGCGGTCAGTTTAGCTTTTGCTCAAGCGGGAGTTAATGTCGCTTTGGTGAGTCGTTCTCTAGAATCTTTAGAAACCGTAGCCCAAGCTTGTACCCAAGAAGGAGTAAAGGCCAAACCCTATGTTATGGACTTAACAGAGTTAACCAAAATCCCAGCAAAGATTCAGGATATTGTTAAAGATTTTGGCAACATCGACATTATAGTCAATAACGCAGGAATGGGCTACACCAATTTGTTAGGAGAAACCCCCTTAGCAGACTGGCAACAGGTTATCAATTTGAACTTAACCAGCGTTTTTCAATGTGTACAAGGGGTTTTACCCCAGATGCGAGAGCGGAAAAAAGGAACCATCATTAATGTTGCTTCCGTTGCAGCCACTCAAGTATTTCCAGAGTGGGGAGCTTATTCTGTGAGCAAAGCAGCCTTAGTGTCTTTTTCTAAGGTATTAGCGGCCGAAGAGCGTCGTCATGGCATTCGTGTGGTGACCATTTCTCCGGGTCCAGTTAATACCTCCATTTGGGACACAGACACCGTACAAGCTGACTTTGATCGTAATGCCATGCTAACTCCCGATGTGGTGGCACAAACCATTCTTCAAGCGGCCTTATTACCAGCCGAAGCCGTCATTGAAGATTTGACCATTTTACCTAGTGCTGGAACCCTTTAATCCCAAGATCAGCGTTTTTTTATTACTATGACAATAGCTTCCTCCAACGGCTCCAACTTTCGCCAGTCTAATGGTTCTAAGGTGCTGAACCCCGATCTCATCGAACGGGTATCCAGTCGACCTGATCGCAACACCCATAATGGACAACAGGCGAAAATTCAGCCCACTTCTGATGAAAGTACCGAGAAAATGAAAGAAGCGGTCTATACCATGTTAGAAGCAGTGGGAGAAGATCCTGAGCGTGAAGGGTTACTCAAAACCCCGAAACGGGTTGCAGAGGCCATGAAATTCCTAACTCAAGGCTATAATCAGTCCTTAGAAGAGTTAGTTAATGGAGCCATTTTTGATGAAGGCCATAACGAAATGGTCTTAGTTCGAGATATTAACTTCTTTAGTCTCTGCGAACATCATATGTTACCCTTTATGGGACAGGCTCATGTGGCTTATATTCCCAACCAAAAAGTGGTGGGTTTGAGTAAGTTGGCTCGCATCGTTGAGATGTATTCTCGTCGTTTACAGGTACAAGAACGTCTCACCCGTCAGATCGCTGAAGCCATCCAAGAAATTTTAGAACCTCGCGGTGTTGCCGTAGTCATGGAAGCCAGTCATATGTGTATGGTAATGCGTGGGGTTCAAAAGCCAGGCTCATGGACAGTTACCAGTGCTATGCTGGGTGAATTTGATGAAGAACAAAAGACTCGTGAAGAGTTCCTCAATTTAATTCGTCATCAACCCAAATTCTTCTAAGTTAACTTAATTTTGACTTTAAACCCCGCCCTTAAGGACGGGGTTTTTAAGTTTATATATTAATTTTGTTAGGTTATTTAGCTAACACCAGCATTAGACGAAGCATAAACAGCAACCGTCAGTAAGCCACCGATTAATAATACGGCCGCTACTCCCATGATAATGTAGTTACGTTGTTGAGAGGGGCTCGGAGGCTTGGCTTCATAAATTTTCGGCTCTACTGCAAAGTTGTTTAAGCGTCCGCCTTCTTCTGTGGTATAGGGCATAAAAAATCCTCTTATGTACTTTTTTTAATTTAACTTGCCATCCTCAATATAGTATAAAAAAACTTTACAAACAAGGGGAAGACTAATGAACTACGAGTAAAGGGATAGGATAAGTATCTTTTCGGTTATTTAGGTTGTTGAATTTGAGTTAAAGAGATAAGTCTGTTGACTATGTTAATCAGTAGAATTAGCTAGGATTATGTAAGTAAAGATGAATAGAAATCCGTAGGGTTACTGAAACTCTCATCATCTTTATCAGTTAGCCTATATAGTAGCCCCCATTATTACTGATTTTTAACAATAAAATTAAAGTTATTACATTAGGGTTGTTGTATCGCCTTTGCTTTTTAGATGGGTAGTTTCTCCTGATGAAATTTCCGTTTTCTTCTCGTTATCTATCTTTTTATCTTCCTCTAATGATGAGTGTTTTTGTAGGGGGAGGACTTTCTATTGTGGTTACTTTGATCCATTGGTCTTCACAAATGTACAGAGTTAAAATAAATTTTGAAAAACAGGGAGATCATTTGGCTGAACATTTACAACAACATATTCAAGAATATACCAATATTACAGACGCATTAGGAGCATTTTACGAAGCTTCAGATCAAGTAACCCGTCAAGATTTTCAACTGTTTACTCAGCATTTTTTAGATGAAAAATCAGCAATTTTCGGGATGGCTTGGGTTCCAAAAGTTTCTCAAGAAGAACGCTTTGTTTATGAGCAGAAAATGAAAAATTATGGCTTTACTAATTTTAAAATTTGGACAAACAATGAAGAAAATTTAAACAATAAGACTGAATATTTTCCCGTAACCTATGGTGAACCCAAGGAAATTTATCGCTCGGTGATTGGTTTAGAATTAAGTTCCCATGAAGTTTTAAATAATCCTTTAGAAAAAGCAAGAGACACAGGAGAAATTGCTGCGAGTCAACCAGTTAAGTTGATTAATGGTGGACAAGGATTTATGTTATATTATCCTGTTTATCGTCGAGAAAGTTATCCGAAAACAGTTGAAAAACGCCGTCAAGAATTTAAGGGAATTGTTTATACAGTTTATCGAATAGAAGATTTAATTAAAGTGATGTTACATCATTCATCTTCTCTCAACCATAGTTTTTTTATTACCAATACACAAACTTTACAAGAAAATAGTATTTTTATTAGTTTTGATAATCAGGAAAAAAAAATAAAGACGACAAAAGAAATTCCTTTTAAAATACCATCCAGTTGTCAAAAAATACTACCCTGTCAAAGAAAATTAACCATAGCAGATAGACAATGGTTGATAACCATAGTTCCTGAAATTAATCAAACAGCTATTTTGGTTAAATCTGCTTTGGTTTTTCTGTTAGGAATAGGACTAACCACATTAATAACAACTTATTTATGGAAAATTTTGTCCGAAAAAAAGCATATAAAAAGACTCGTTACAGAAAGAACAAATGCTTTAATAAAAACCACTGAAGAGCTAGAAAATACCGTTAAAAAAAGAACAAAAGAATTAGAAAAAGCAAACGAAGAGAAAAATCAAATCCTAGATAAAATAAACCATGAGTTACGAGTCCCTTTGAATAATATTTTAGGTTTTTTAGATTTATTAAGTCACAATAATCATTTAACTAAAGAAGAAGAGGAAAGCTTTTATATTATACAGCAAAATAGTCAACACTTATTAAAATTATTTAATCAAATATTGGAGTTTTCTAAGTTAACATCAGGAAAAATATCTATTCAATGGGATGTGGTAAATTTAGAAAATTTAGTGACTGCTGTTTTAAAGCAATTTTATCAGAAAGCTGAGGTTAAAAAATTAAAATTAAATTATTGTATTGATTCAGAAGTTTCTCAATATATAAAAATAGATGAAAGTAAATTGACAAAAATTTTAATTAATCTGTTGGATAATGCTATTAAATTTAGTCATCAAGGTGTTATTACCATTAGATTATTTTGTGACAATCAGCTTTGGCTTTTAGATGATAATGAGGATACAATTAATAATACTTCTCATAAAAATCTTTGGATTGAAATAGAAGATCATGGAAATGGGATTCCTATAGAGATTCAAGAAAAAGTTTTTGCTCCTTTTTTTAGATCAAAAGAAAATAAAGGAGTTGGTTTAGGATTATCTATTACCCATAAATTAGTTAATTTAATGAGGGGACAAATTTATTTAAAAAGTCAATTAGGTCGAGGAACAATTGTTCAATTTCATGTACCAGTCACTATCCCAAAACCAGAAGAAATTAATCGAACTTCTAAAAACCAAAAGATAATAAGTATTGCCAATAATGAACCTGATTATCGTATTTTAATTATTGATGATCAGGTTGAAAGTCGAGAATTATTAATAAATTTTTTAGAACCGCTTGGTTTTAAAATTAAAGAAGCAAGTCACCCAAAAGAGGGTTTTAATATAGCGCAAACTTGGTATCCTCACTTAATTTTTATAGATACAAAAATTCTTTTATCAGATGACAATATTGACTTGAAAAACATTAAAAATTTTCAATCCTTAGAACACATTATTGTCATTGGATTAGCATCAGGAAAATTAGAAAATAATCAAGTCGATAAATTACAAGAATGTTGCGAAGAATGTCTTTATAAACCATTTGAAATTCAACTAATTTTAGAAAAAATCAACTACTATTTAGGCGTTAATTACCGTTACGAAAATGAGGATATTGAACTAATTAATATAGGAAAATTGGCAAATAACTTAAATTCTTCCGATTTAGAAATGATGTCTTCACAATGGCTTGAGCAAGTTTATTGGGCTGCTAGTTCGGGAAATTACTGTATTTTACAAGAACTCATTCAACAAATTCCTGATAACCATTCTTCAGTCATCATCAGTATGATGGAATTAGTTAATAATTTTAATTACCGAAAAATTAGAGATGTTATTCAACCATTAATCAATTAATTATGAATATAAAAACAAACAATAAAGCTGATATTCTCATTGCTGATCATCAAGTGGACAGTTTAAAATTATTGTCTAAAATTCTTGAACAACAAAACTATCAAGTTAGACAAGCCATCGATGGAGAAATGGCTTTAATGGCAGTGGAAACAGACATTCCCGATTTAATTTTATTAGCAACTAATTTAGATAAAGTCAATAGTTATGATCTCTGTAGAAAAATCAAAGAAAACGAAAAAATGGCTAATATTCCTGTGATATTTTTGAGTAATTTTGATGAAATTGGAGGAAAAGTAAAAGCTTTAGAAGTAGGAGCAATTGATTATCTGATTAAACCTTATCGTCAAGAAGATTTATTAGGGATCATCAAGAATCAAGTTAGCCTTAGTTTAAAAATAAAACAGTTACAAGAAAAGCACAATAGTCTAGAACAAAAACTAAAATTATTAGAAGTTTCTCAAAAATTTAATCAAAAAATTCCCCTGGAATCTCATTTATTGTATCAAGCGATCGCCGCCACCAATAATAGTATAATTATCACAGATGCAACTGCCCCTGATTATCCGATTATTTATGTTAATCCAGGGTTTGAAACCATGACAGGTTATTCTTTTGAAGAAGTGAAAGGAAAAAATTGTCGTTTTTTACAAGGAAGGGATGGCCAACAACCTCAACTTGAGCAAATACGTCATTGTCTTCACCACGGAGAAAGTTGTCATATTACCTTGAGAAACTATCGTAAAGATGGTTCATTATTTTGGAACGAAATGTCATTATCTCCCATTAAAGATGAAGCAGATAAAATCATTTATTATATGGGCGTGCAAACGGATGTCACTGATAAAAAAAGAGCCAATAAAGAGCAACAGAGATACAAAGCTTCTTTACAAAAAATGAATCGAGAGTTACATGAACTTAATCAAAAATTATATCGTTTAGCTAATCTAGACGGGTTGACAGAAGTCGCAAACCGTCGTTGTTTTGATGAGACATTAGAACAAGAATGGAAACGGTTGACGCGAGACAAAAAACCCTTATCTTTAATATTAGGAGATATTGATTACTTTAAACGCTATAATGATAAATATGGACATTTAAGGGGTGATGATTGTTTAAAGAAAGTAGCAGCAACCATCGCTAAAGCGACCTTAAGACCGGCTGATTTAGTTGCCCGTTATGGGGGAGAAGAATTTGCCGTCATCCTACCAGATACGCCCTATGAAGGGGCAAAACAAGTGGCTCAGAGAATTTTAGAGTCCCTTCGCAGCTTAAAACTACCCCATGAAGCGTCCGAGGTTAAACCCTATGTCACCATGAGTTTAGGGGTGGGAACGATTAATCCTTCTGCCCAGACAAAGGCCAACTATTTTGTGGATGAGGTGGATGAGGTGTTATTTAAGGCTAAAAAACAAGGACGCGATCGCCTGATAGGGGTTGACAAACAGACATCTTGATCCCTGTGTAACAATGTAAGTGTAAGTGCGATTCGTTGAGCTAGAAAATTTGTACCAATACAAATTTTCTAGCTCGTTCAGAACCTAGAAATCTGAATAACTGTTGGTTTGTTGGCTAAAGGAACCACATTCGGAGTCAAGGGAGTTAAATCCTGAGAATGACGACATAACCCTCCGTTTTGGACTTAGTAAACCCAGGATGGAAGCAGGGTTAAAAGGGAAACCCGTCACGAAACAGCGTGATAAGCCGTTTTCCGAGTCAATTGGTCAAGGTTAAACATCACGTTGAATCATCGCCTTGAACCCTCAAGAACAGTAAGTAGCTTAACTGTTTGACAAGCTGCGTTCAAAATGAACATAGTGAAAAGTGGAAAGCTTTATGCCTTATCCACACCGACTGCTAAAATTAGCTTGGGGGAAAGATGGGGTAGATAGTAATTGACACCCTTAAAAGACCTAAAACCAATACACCCAAATCAACGGAACGAAGTAACCCCGTGACTGCTCTCATCACTGGTCGAGTAGTTGAGAAGTGACAAACTTAAGCGCAAGGGTCACGGGGGTGAGAAGTTGTAAGAAGCAAATGCCAACCCATAATAGGTATGGATAAGCTGACGTACAACTGGTTTATTAGTACGAAATAGCAACAAGTAGAGGTAGAAATGTCGAAAGCGAGGATAACCAAGCCTACGCAAGAATGGAATACTATAAACTGGGCCAAGGTTCAGAGGAAAGTGTTTAAGCTTCAAAAGAAGATATTTCAAGCTGTTAAGTCAGGAAACAAAGTCAAAGCCAAAAAACTTCAAAAACTCCTGTTAAAGTCACATTATGCTAAGCTCTTAGCCGTTCGCAAAGTGACCCAAGACAACCAAGGACGGAAGACAGCAGGTATTGATGGGGTAAAGGCATTACGCCCTAACCAAAGAGTAAATCTTGCCTACGAACTTAATGTTAAAGGTTACAAAGCAAAAGCACTCAGAAGGATATGGATACCCAAACCAGGGCGTGACGAAAAACGACCATTAGGGATACCAACCATCAAAGATAGAGCGATGCAAGCCTTGGTTAAATCAGCCTTAGAACCGTACTGGGAAGCCCAATTCGAGGGAACATCATACGGCTTTAGACCAGGCAGAAGCGCACATGATGCCATTGGTAGGATATATCTAGCAATTAGTAAAACAGCAAGATACCTCCTAGATGCCGATATATCAAAATGCTTCGATAAGATTAACCATGATTACCTACTGTCCAAAGTAGATTGTCCCACCATCATGAAACATCTAATTAAAAGATGGCTAAAATGTGGAGCAATGGATAACGGTGTATTTGAGGAAACCCATTCAGGAACCCCTCAAGGTGGTACGATTAGCCCTCTATTAGCTAATATCGCACTACACGGAATGATTAACCATGTAGAAAACCGCTTCCCTCGCTATAAACGAAGAGAAGACGGTTCTCTCTCACAGGGCTTTAAGCCTAAAATCATTCGATATGCTGATGACTTCGTAATTCTCCATGAGGATTACGACATCATTCTACAATGTAAGACCTTAATATCTCAATGGTTAGAACAAGTAGGGCTAGAACTAAAACCCGAAAAGACCTCCATTAGACATACTCTTAGGAGTATTGAAATCGATGGAAAAATCATTGAACCTGGGTTTGACTTTCTAGGGTTCAATATACGGTCTTACCCCGTTGGTAAACATCACTCTGGTAAAACAGGAGGGATAATTAACGGCATAGACATATCCAAACTTATTGGATACAAGACCCTAATCAAACCTAGTAAAAAGGGCATAAAAGCTCACCATGAGGCGATTAAAAATGTCATAAAAAACCATAAGAAATCCCCTCAAAAAGCATTAATCAGGAATTTAAACCCTGTAATCAAAGGATGGTGCAACTACTACCGAACCGTAGCAAGTAAGGAAACATTCTCATCTGAAGATGCAATAACTTGGAATATGCTTAGAGCATGGGCAGTATCAAGAGTCGATAAAGGTAAAACTATTGATAAACTCCGCAAATATTTCTCATACGGAAACAAAGGAATATGGACATTTCGCACTAAAGAAATGCAACTGTATTATCACGCCGATACGGAAATAAAGAGACATACGGTGGTTAAACCTGAAGCCTCACCTTATGATGGAAACTGGACATACTGGAGCCAAAGACGTGGCAACTACCCAGAAACACCCAACAGGGTTGCAAAACTCCTAAAGAAACAAAAAGGTAAATGCCCGTTATGCGGTCAACACTTTTCGCCTGATGACTTGATAGAAGTTGACCACATCATCCCGAAATCGAAAGGCGGTAAGGATGAATATAAAAACTATCAAGCTCTACATCGTCACTGTCATGATGTCAAAAGCAGAAATGACAATTCCTATGATTGGTCTGAAAATGACTATAAATGGAAAGATGATGTATTAACAGTACCCATGACAAGGGATTAATTGCCGAAAGCCGTATGACAAGAAATTGTCACGTACGGTTTGGAATGGGAGGGGAAGGAGGCGACTCCTTTCTCGACCCCTACTTGTAAAGAGTTACCCAGGAGGAAAATTTAACATGAGTACCGAATCTCAAGTCCCTAAAGAAAGTGCCATTACGACTACCGACACTGAAGATACAGCGATTACTCCTGAAGTGGTTTCCGAAGACTCTTCTAAAACCCCTAGTGAGATTCAACAAGAAACAACAGCATTGATTGAGGCCATTAGAAGTAAAGCCTTAACCGAAGCGAAAGAGGCGGGAGAATTAGCCCGTGAGAACTATTTAGACACAGTTCGTCGCATTCGTCAAGATATCGAAGAACGAAAACTCTTTGATCCTCATCGCATTGATGAAGCGGTTAAGTACATTCAAACGGAGGTGGAAAAAGACTGGGAGAGTGTGGTTAAAGAATGGAATAGTGTGGTTAAGGAAGTGAGTAGTTTCGGCGATCGCTTGAATGAAGCGGCCAAAGCTGCTTGGGAAATTTTAACCGCACCTTCTAAGGATAAAAATAGTTAGATTGATAACTCAATAACTAACATTTTTTAGGTGGGCAATGCTCACCTAAACTTTGAGGGTTATAATCAGAAAATGAGCATCAAATTTAATGGTTTTGATTGGGAGCAAGGAAATGAGCAAAAATGTCAAAAACATGGATTAACAAAATTAGAAATTGAAAAATTTTTTCAAGGAAAGATACGGGTTAATCCTGACGTTAAGCATTCCTCTTCAGAAGATCGATATTTAGCCATTGGTCGTTCTCCTAATGGTAAACCTATGTTTGTTGCTTTTACCTTAAGAAACTATCAAGGAGAAACTTGAATTAGACCCATTAGCGCACGTTATATGCACCAACGAGAGGTTAATAAATATGAACAAGCGTTTACCGAACATGAACAGTGATCAAGATGTAGAAAACTTGTTAGATCAAGACCTTTCTGATTACTTAAATGCGGATAATTTTTCACCTGTAACCTTTGAACAGTTCAACAAGAATGAAAGTATTAAATTAGATATCTCTTCTGAACTTTTAAACGCTGTTAAAGAAGCTTCTAAACAGAAAGGAATGAATGAGCAAGCTTTCATCACTGAAGCAATTGAACAAGCTTTGAAATTGGGATAGAATAGATTTTAGTTTTTAGTTTTAAGTCATTACATTCCAATTAACTTATTATATTCTGCATGAGATCCAATCCAAAACCATGATATTCCTCCTTTTACTTCAATTCCTAATGCTCTGTAATTTTTTCCTGCTCTAACTGACCAATATTGACCTACTTTTTTTAAATGTAGTGAAGGATGAGAAGGATCAATTTTCAGCAAATTGTAACACTGATCAGCAGTTTTTTGAACTTCTTTAGGTAAAGCAGAATAACATTGCCAAAAGCGACGAGTTGTATAGTGCATTAAATTTCTTTACACTCTCCTGCTTCATATTCTGCAATCGCTTCTGCTGCTAAATCATCTAGTTTTCCTTGTTTAATATCTTCTTCTAATTGTTGATCCCAGTTTTGATAATCAAGATCAGATAACCATTCAAGTAACTGTTGAACTTCATGGGATGGTAATTGTAAAATAGCTGATTCAATTTGATCTAGTGTTAGCATAATATGCAATTAGAAGTCTCTCCTTTACTAAAAGAGATTATAACTTATAATTTCTAAGTTTCGGTAAATGTTTTTTACTTTTTAGATAAATAATGCAGGAGAAACATGAAACATTTCGGCTAAAGTTTTAGCTTGAGACTTACTAATAGAGCGTTTTCCATTAACCACTTCTGAAACAACTCCTTTAGATCCTATTTTACCCACTAAATCAACTTGTTTCATGTTATGTTCCTCCATCAAATGTTCTAAGATGTCATGAGGAGTAGCAGGTTCGGGTTGCTCTTGTTTTTCATCATATTCTTTAATTAAAGCAGAAATTAACTTAAGAATTGCTGTTTCTTCTTCACTCCTATTAGTGTTCATCATTAATTCAATTAAAATATCACCATACTCTTGATATTCTGCTTCAGTTTCAATGACTTTGGGTTGAAATTTAATCAAAAGTTGGTTATAGGTATCTGGGTTGATTGTTAGAGCCATAGTTGTGAATTAACCTCATTCAATTTAGCTAGGATAATGGGGGAAACAGTCCCCCATTGGTTAAATTATTGAGTAGTTGGAGATAATTTAGAATTGGTATTTATCATAATCAGCATGGGTAAGAAAAGTAACATAAACAACTAATTTTAAAGAATAATCAATTATAGTAATTAAGCGATAAGAATTGCCTTTAATATTAAATACAGTTTTACCATTAACGTAATCTGCCGATGGATAAGTTTCTCGAACTTTGGTTATATCATTCCAATCTGAATTGTCTATAACTTCTATCCAAGATTCTATCACTTTTTTTGTATCACCATGTTTACCTGCATCCTTTCTTAACTGAGCTTTACGTCTTAGTTCCATAAGGTGTTTTTATAAGAACTTACTCTTTTAGGTTCTCACAATGAGAACTTTTTGTCAAGTCCTTATACGAAGAAGTTAAAAGGGTGGGCATGACCCACCCTACTGTTCCTTAATAGTAATAAAGTTAGTCAACTTATGATAAGAGTGTTTTAAGGCTTACAAGCTTTCATACGAAATAAAATTAACCAGCATCTGTCTTCACCATCTTTGAAAAAACTATGTGGGAAGTACCCTACAGGTTTAGTATCAAGTGATTCAACCGTTGGGTTTAAGTCGTTGATCCAGTAACCGTCTTGTCTCCAACCGACGCGATCGCCAAATTGCTGCCAAATTTTTTCATCATATTGTTTTGTTGCACCGAGATCATCGATATAAATTTTCGCTTGGACACTAAAACCAAACTTTTCATTACTGTATGTAACCCACAATTTGTTAATGGTCTTTAGGTCTTCACAGGGAAAAGTTTTAATGTTTTCTATGCTTGACTCCTTTATTCTGTCTGAATTAATAATTTGATACATTATCGAAGCAGTTTCTTCGTCAGCTTCTTTCCATTTCTGTATTTGTAGAAGGTTGTTAAGCTGAGTGTAGTCAATACCTTTGGCACTTTTAAGTTCAATTGATATCGGTTCGGAAGGATAACTCAAATTAAAATTTGACATATTAGAATTAGTAGTAACTATTTTATGAATTTTTTGAGAAATTTTATAAAGAGCTTCATCTTGTTTGTATTCTTCTAAACTATTCAAAGGATCTGAAGTTGGCATTTGCAGAGATGAAAGAGATAGTTCTTCTGGACCTTCTTTGGGATCAGGAAATTTGAAAGTTGTTTCTTTCCATAAACACTGACGTAATAAAACAGGAAGAATTATTACACCTTTGTCCTTAGCATTTTTCAGTAAGACAGGTAATTCATTGTTACGGATATACTTGGATGCTAAAAATGACGGACTGACTAATAAAACGGCAACCTTAACTTGCTGTAGTGTTGTCTGAATTTTGTCGTGCCATTCCACCCCTAATTCAATCTTTTGATCTGACCAAATATCTGCTTTATCTTGTAATTCAAGAGGTGCAAGGTGTTCTAAGAGTCTATCTAACCACTTCTTACTAGGATCAGAACCTTCGTTATCCTTGTGAGCATAGCAGATAAAAATTTGTGGCATATTATTGTTCATATATCATTTTGTTTCTTAATGTATGTCTATCTTTATTATAAGCAAATTTTAAAAAATAGAGGTAAAAATGCCAAACACAATGCTCAAAAATTGCTATAATTAAGTAAACGTATTTACTATAAAATTTAACTAAATCATGAATAATAAAACATTTGAAGTAGAAGTTAAAGATGGTATTTTAGTTATTCCTCCAGAAATTCAAGATTATCTACGTCAATGTCAAGGAAACACTAAAGTATCTATTACCATTACCTCATCTTCAGATAATTCTGATAATTTAAAAGAAAAAGAAAGAAAAGAAGCTAAAGCAATTTTACAAAGAGCAAAAAAACACGCTCAATCTAATGTTTCTAAATCATTTAATGAATTATGGAGTGATTTTAATCAAGTAAAAGATCAGATTGCTTCAGGATTTTAAAATAAAAAAGCTAAAGACTAAACACTGATTATTTTTTAACTGTAACAATTAACAACTTTAAGAAATACCTGTGACTGAAACTATATATATTGAAACAAGTATTATTGGGTATCTAACAGCCAGATCAACCACAAATCTGATTATTGCTGGTAATGTTGAAATAACAAGACAATGGTGGCAAAATCGCTATGATGACTTTGAGCTTTATATTTCACAGGTTGTCTTAGATGAAGTCGCTAGAGGAGATGCAGAAATTGCTTTGAGACGACTACAAATTCTCGATGGTTTCCCCTTAGTTGAACTTAATCAAGCAGTACGAGATTTATCAAAACAATTTCTTTTACAAAGTAACCTTCCTCCGAAAGCGTCTGACGATGCAGTTCATATTGCTGCTGCAACTGTTCATGGATTAGATTACTTGTTAACATGGAATTGTAAACATATCGCCAATGCTAAAATTCAAAAAAAGTTAGCTCAAATTAGTGCTAATTTGGGATATGAATTACCTGTTATTTGCACTCCCTACGAACTTTTAGGAGATTAGAACAATGTGGAAAGATGAAATCTTAGATGAAATTCATCAATTTCGAGAAGAACACGCAAAATCTTTTAACTATGATTTAGATGCTATGTTTGAAGATTGGCAAAAAAAACAATTAGAAAGTGGTAGAAAAGTTGTTAGTTTTGTACCAAAGCAAAAAATGAATCCTAAAAAGTAGGGTGGGCAATGCCCACCACAAACCGTTAGAAATTGCTATGATTCGTGATAGCATCGTTTAACTTTTCTATCACTTCATCAACGGCCATCGTTCCTAACTCACCCGATGCACGAGTACGAATACTCAAGGCATTGGCTTCTACTTCTTTTGCCCCAACAATAGCCATAACAGGAATCTTTTGTTTCTCCCCGTTACGAATCATTTTACCGAGTCTTTCTCCTGATGTATCCGCTTCTGCACGAATACCTAAAGAAAGCATTTTACTAGCGACATCTTTAACATAATCTAACTGCACATCACTAACCGGTAAAAGACGTACTTGAATAGGTGCTAACCACAGAGGAAAATCACCGGCATACTCTTCGATTAAAATGCCAATTAACCGCTCTAAAGACCCAAAAGGTGCGCGGTGAATCATCACCGGACGGTGACGGTTGCCCTCTTCTCCCACATATTCTAACTCGAATCTTTCGGGGAGGTTATAGTCAACTTGAACGGTTCCGAGTTGCCATTCTCTTTCTAAAGCATCTTGGAAAATAAAGTCTAATTTTGGACCATAAAAGGCCGCTTCTCCTTCTGCTTCAAAATAGTCCATTTCCAAGGTTTGAACGGCGCGACGGATAGCATTTTCTGCCTTATTCCAGGCTTCATTTGAGCCAATATATTTATCAGAATTAGGATCTCGAAAACTCAATCTTGCTTTAAAATTCTTCAGTTGTAAACTTCTAAATACCGAGAGAATTAAATCTACAACATTGAGAAATTCATCATCTAATTGATCCGGCGTAACAAACAAATGGGAATCATCCACCGTAAACCCACGAACACGGGTTAAACCTCCTAATTCTCCTGATTGTTCATAGCGATAAACGGTTCCAAATTCTGCTAATCTCATGGGTAAATCACGATAAGATCGTAACTCACTCTTATAAATTTGGATATGAAAGGGACAATTCATCGGTTTCAGAACAAACCCCATTTCTGAGGTTTTTGCTTCCTCAGTTTCGGCCATCATGGGAAACATATCTTCTTTGTAATTTTGCCAGTGACCAGAAATTTTAAACAAGTCCACCCGGCCAATATGAGGAGTCACCACCGGAAGATAACCCCGTTTCAGTTGTTCTTGTTTCAAAAAGTCTTCTAAGGTTGATCGGATAATAGTCCCTTTAGGGGTCCACAGGGGTAAACCAGGGCCTACGGGGTCCGAAAAGATAAATAACCCCAACTCCTTACCCAAACGCCGATGATCGCGCTTTAACGCCTCTTCCTTGCGTCGTTTATACTCAGCCAACTGTTCCGGTGTTTCCCACGCGGTCCCATAGATGCGTTGTAGTTGCGCTTTCGTCTCATCTCCTCGCCAGTATGCACCGGCCACCGATTCGATGTCAAACGCTTTGGGGTGCAAGTCTCCCGTGGTTTCCACGTGGGGACCGGCGCAAAGATCCCACCACTGGTCCCCTAAATGATAGAGGGTGATGGGGGGTTCTAAACCTTCCAGGATTTCCAGTTTATAGGGTTCTTGAAGCTCGGTAATGCGTTTTTTGGCTTCTTCGGCGGAAACCTCTTCACGGACGAGGGGAAGCTTCTTTTTGATGATTTTGATCATCTCTTTTTTAATCGCTTTTAAGTCTTTGTCCGTGAAGGGTTCGGGAACATCGAAGTCGTAGTAAAAACCGGTTTCTGTCCAAGGGCCGATAGTCACTTGCGCTTTGGGGAATAATTTCTGCACGGCCATGGCCATCACATGGGATGCCGTGTGACGGATACGTTTTAGTTTATCAGATTCGCTAGTGCGCGGTAGTTTGATGGGTTGTTGTTCTGATACTTCGGGGGATGCTGCTTGTTTAACCATTCACATTCATTCAATAACTCTCTTATCTAGTTTATTGTGTCTGAGGGAATAGAGAAGATAGCAAGTTAGGGAAATCGATTTTAAATCACTGTGATGATTTTAAGAGAAGTTTAGGGAACTCTAGATTTATCAATTGATCAACAGAGTAGCAATTTTATGTCTAATCAAGAAATAAAAGTATCAGAATCCACACTTGATCAAACAAGACATCAAATAGAAGAAAAATATAAGAAATTAAATGCAGAATTAAAAAAATTAAAACAAGAACTAAAAGCAGCAGTAAAAAGTCATGAAAAGCTTCCTCTTTTAAACTCAATTGATGCAATAGAGGAAGAAATAAAAAAAGATTTAGCGTCTTTTCCTACTTTTAAAAAAGTGATTAATTACACAATATCTGAAAAACAAAAGCAAGAATATGAAGAACAGACTAAATATTATCGATATAAAGCCGCTTTTCTTCAAGCTCAACTCGATCTAGGAATATATTCACCAAGATATTCACCAATTTTAAATAAAACAATAAATAACTTTTCGAGACAGAGTGATTCTATAAATATCCGTTTATTACAGTTAAATGAACTTTTAGATTTACTAATGGGCGAAGATTTTTTAGACTTGGTTGAAATGGTAGAAGCACAAAAGGTGAATAAAGTATATTTATCATCACATTTTTTATCTTTATATCAAGTTTGGAAAGACCTTGATAAAATAGAAAAAACCATACAAGATTGCCATGGACAAATAATTCAATTTGATCTTGAAAATCAGCTTTCTCAAATTTAATTATAGATGATCCAATTTTGGTGCGTTACGGCATCATAAAAATGATAACTTATCCCGAAAAACTCTAGTTAGCCTAACGCACCCTACTTACTTGATTGTTTACTATACTATAATTAAATATCTAGAACTCGTTAAATTACAAGACAAGAGCTAGAAAATTAACATTTCGTCTGTTGGAGTTTTAAATCTTGCCAACTGAAAAGCAGAAAGATGCTGCGATCTTTGTTTGTCAGTTACTTTCTAACCTTTATCAATCAATTCATTTATTTCGCTATGATAAAAGACTAAAAAATATCTATATTATGGCAGGAATAAATGAACAAATAGAAATTTTAATTGATGAAAATGGAACCTGGGAGTTTGAGTCATGAATAAACCGCTTGAAGAAATGACTAATGCTGAATTACGTCGTTATTTGTCTGAAAATAGAAATGATGAAAATGCCTTTAGTCAAGCATTGGAGTTGTTAATGAGTCGTAAAAAAAATACAACTAAATATCCATCTCCTTTAACTATGTCTTACGATGAAGTAGAAGCTATTTTCAAAGATAAAATTAAAAAAATTGCAGATTAATTTTTTGAGTGATTATAGTTATTATAGGGTGTATTACCCTGCGTTAATACACCAAATTATCTAGTTTTGGGGCGTTACAGCATAATCAAAATAATAACTTATCTCGTCTAATTACTCTTTTAACCAAGCAAATATTTCACCTACTGTTAGTTGTAATCTTTCGGCAAATTCTGGAACGGGTAATATTCTCTCTGGTCTTTCAAATAATTGAACAGATTTATCACCATAATAGACGAAAATTAAGAATTCTTCTGGATCTAATAACCATCCCATTTGAGTTCCATTATCTAAACTATGAAGAATATTACGAATGACTTTACTGTGACTTTGTTGTGGGGATAATATTTCTATAATCCAGTCAGGAGGAAGTTGAAAAGAATTAGCTACTTGTCCATCATTATCACGGGGAATACGTTCCTGACGAAAAACAGCAATATCTGGAACAATTGATCGACCATCAAACGTACAACGAAGTTCAGGAAAAGCTTGTCCTATTTTTTGTGTTTTTAAAGCAATAGTTATGGCAAAAGTTAACTCTCTTTGAAGAATACTATGTTTTCCTTGAGGCATCGGTTTTTGTTCAATTTTTCCATTTATATATTCATTGGCGGGTTTTGTTTCAGGCAGTTCTAAAAATTTTGCTAAGGTTAAATTACCTTTAATTGAATTAACTGTAACCATTTCTTCTCCTCTTATTATTAATCTAATTTTACTATGATTGTTAAGATTTTAAGTTCATAATTATTTTTTCGACTCAATCATTGAACTATATAATAAATTAAGCATCACTTTTATCATATTAATTTTAATCATGAATTTACCCACTTGGATCACCGTTTCTCGTTTAATGGGACTTCCTTTTTTATTCTATTTCCTCAACACGCCTACCCCTTCCATCGTTGGATATGCGTAGTTATTTTCCTCATTGCAGCCTCCACAGACTGGGTAGATGGTTATTTAGCCAGAAAGTTAAATCAAGTTACTGAATTAGGCAAATTTCTCGACCCTTTGGTAGATAAATTATTAGTCCTTGCACCTTTATTATGTTTAATTTCTCTGCAACAAGTTCCTGCTTGGGGTGTGTTTTTTAATATTAGGCCGAGAAATAGCGATCGCAGGCTGGCGTATTAACCCCAACTTAACCGGAAATACTACCATTCAAGGGGCAAATATTTGGGGAAAATTCAAAACTGTCAGCCAAATCACGGCGATCGCATTGTTGATCGCACCCCTTCCCCAACCCTGGGAAACCGTCTCTATTACAGTATTTTGGCTGTCTGTGGTCTTAACTTTAGGCTCTGGGATCATTTACCTACTTCCTACAAATAGCCCTGAAAAGATAAACTAGAAAAGTTAAGAAATCATAATCAAACATGACTGGGACAACAACGGCGATCGCAACACAAGACTACGATGTTATCATCATTGGTTCAGGAATGGGGGGTTTAGTGACGGCCACCCAACTCGCTGCAAAAGGGGCCAAAGTATTAGTGTTAGAAAAATATTTAATTCCTGGGGGAAGTGCCGGTTATTTTGAACGGGAAGGGTATCGCTTTGATGTGGGTGCATCCATGATTTTTGGTTTCGGAAATGAAGGCACAACCAACCTGTTAACCCGTGCTTTAGATGCGGTTAATGTCAGTCTAGAAACTATACCCGATCCTGTTCAAATACATTACCATTTACCCAACAACTTAGACCTAAAAGTACACAAAAATTATGAAAAATTTATTGACGAATTAACGGAAAAATTCCCCCACGAAAAGGAAGGAATTCGTCGCTTTTATGACGAATGTTGGCAAGTTTTTAACTGTCTCAACGCCATGGAATTACTCTCTTTAGAAGAACCCAGATACTTGATGAGAGTGTTTTTCCAGCATCCTTTTGCCTGTTTAGGATTAGTCAAATATTTACCCCAAAATGCAGGAGATATTGCCCGTCGTTACATCAGTGATCCTGAACTTTTAAAGTTTATTGATATGGAATGTTATTGTTGGTCAGTGGTTCCTGCAGATAAAACCCCGATGATCAATGCGGGTATGGTATTTTCAGATCGGCATTATGGAGGCATTAATTACCCTAAAGGTGGCGTGGGAACCATTGCAGAAAAGTTAGTGGAAGGGTTAGAAAAATTCGGTGGAAAAATTCAATATAAAGCCCGTGTTACTAACATTTTAATGGAAAAAGGAAAGGCCGTGGGAGTCCGATTAGCCGATGGGAAAGAATATCGAGCAAAACGCATTGTTTCTAATGCCACTCGGTGGGATACCTTTGAAAAATTATTACCGACAAATGACATCCCTAAAAAAGAGGAAAAATGGCAACAAAGGTATGAAAAATCTCCTAGTTTTTTAAGTTTACATTTAGGAGTTAAATCCGACGTTTTACCTATAGGAACTGAATGTCATCATATTGTTTTAGAACAATGGGAAAGTATGGAAGATGAACAAGGAACTATTTTTGTCTCGATTCCTACTTTGCTTGATCCGAGTTTAGCCCCAAAAAATCATCATATTATTCATACGTTTACCCCGAGTTATATGAAAGAGTGGCAAGGACTTTCTTCTCAAGCGTATCACCAAAAAAAAGAAGAAGCTGCCAGTCATTTAATTGAACGGTTAGAAAAGATTTTTCCTGGATTAGTTGAAGGATTAGACTATCAAGAAGTGGGAACCCCTCGAACCCACCGACGCTTTTTAGGCCGAGATCAAGGGACCTACGGGCCGATTCCCAGTCGCAAGTTACCAGGATTATTAGGAATGCCCTTTAATCGTACGGTTATTCCTGGGTTATACTGTGTGGGGGATAGTACCTTTCCTGGTCAAGGACTCAATGCTGTGGCTTTTTCTGGGTTTGCTTGTAGTCATCGCATTGCAGTGGATTTAGGACTATAAACGATTACAGAAATACTCTTTATATTTCTTTGCATTTCTTTAAGTGGATCTACCGTTGAAGAATAAGGCATTATTGTTGATGATAAGTATATGTTGGTAACTTCTAAAGTTTAGAGTTAATCCCGTTTTTTATTAGTTATTATAGAAACTGAAACCAGTCAGTCAAATAAAGGTGATTAATTATAGGATTAGCTCTAAAATAAGTTATTATAAATTTTCATCAGACGATTCAACTTTTTATTAATAAAATGTTCTTAGTAAAATGTCATATCCTTCTAAAGATAATAATTTGGAGAAATCTCTACTTCAAGAAATACTAAACCCATCGGATTATGATACAAATTTTGAAAATTTTACTCAGATGATTACTGACTTGTTTGGGGTAGATTTCTGCTTAATTATTTCTGATTTTAATCATCTAAAGTATTTTTATACAGTAGGAAAGTCTAATGAAAATAATTCAGTTATTTCTCCTAAAAAAGTATCTAATTTAATGCAGAGCTTTTGGATGATCAATTTAAAATATGAGTCAAAAATCAATTCTGTTAGTAATTTAGAACATAAAAAACATCAAAAACTATTACCTTTTTTTCAAGAGTTTAATGTTAAATCTCTGTTAGGAATAAGTACAAGTTTTAAAGGACAAATCAATGGGATTATCATCTTAGGTAAACAAGAACCATTACAATGGAGTCAGAAAGACAAAACAACATTAAAAAGAGTTTCCTGTATTATTGGAATGGCTTGTCATTTAAGTCAAATAAATACAATTATTAATGAAAAAAATATTAATAGAGATTCTCCTCTTTTTCAGAGTAATACTCCTAAACCCATAGAAGAAAACCCTATCCTCAAACTCTGGTGGCAAAGTACAAAAAAACAATTAGATAAACAGTTAGAATGGAATAGAAAAGTTATCTATAACATGATCACTATTATGAGTGATCAAACCCGTAATCCTCTCGCTATTATTAAAATGGTAATTACTGTTTTGCGAAGTAAAGAATTGTCTCCTGAAGACTTAATAAAACGATTGACAATGTTAGAAGAAGCTTGGAGTAAGCTGAATAATATCAATGAAAAGATTTTACAATTAAAACATTTAAAATCTCAAGATTCTAGTTGTAATTTAGTTTCTACTAATCTAAAAGAATTGATTGATAATATAACACATACTTGTCAAAGTAAATGGCAAGAAGATGCTAAAAATTCTCTTACACTAAGGATTGATTTTAGTCTCCAACCTAAACAATTGATTATAACTGATACTCAACATTTCACGAATATTATAGAAGAACTATTAACAAACGCTGGTAAATTTTCCGTTCCTAACTCCACTGTTACTTTAGAAGTAAATCAAGAGAATAATTCTAATAATTCACCAATTATTATCACCTTATCGAATCTTAGTGAATATGGTTGTCAAGACAATACGACTGAGTTTTTTTGAACCTTTTTATCGAGAACAAATTGTTATAGATAGTGGGATTCCGGGCATCGGAGTCGGATTGAATATTGTTAAAGATTTAGTGGAACTCCTTCAGGGAAAAATTACCGTTCATTGTCTTCCCACAGAAAACCCTAAACATTGTAAAATTGTATTTAGATTGGTTCTTCCTCAATCCTTATCCTCATCGTAATTTAAACGTTGTATGCTAACTAAACGCGGTTCCTCGAAGTCACTGCGCTGGCAACATTCTCGATATTCAGCCCTTGGCCGTCAATGGGAAGTTTCCTTATTTACGTTTCAATTTTTACTCTTTCTATTATGGGATAAACTATTAAAAAATAATAGTATAAAACAACGACAAAAAAGAGCAAGATGGTTAGTTAGAAACTTACTGCAACTGGGGCCAACTTTTATTAAAATTGGTCAATCTTTATCAACTCGTGCTGATTTAATACCCTTAGAATATATTCAAGAATTAAGCCAACTTCAAGATAATGTTCCTCCTTTTAGTACCGAGGAAGCGGTTATAATGATTGAAAAGGAGTTAGGTCAACCCGTTTATGATTTATTCGATAGTTTTGAAACAGAAAGAGGACAGAATCAAATTGCTGTTGCTAGTTTGCCTAATAGGTTTGGTAAGTTTTGGAATGGTCGTCAAATTAAACATTTAAGAAGACACTACCAAAAACTTAGAAAACAACTTCAAAAGGCTAATAAGCGCAAGGTAGTTAAACGTCTAGAATCTAAAGAAAGACGCATCATAACCTATATCAATCATTGTATTTCTAAGCAGTTAGTTCAGTTTGCCAAAGACTATGGTATGGGATTAAGATTTGAAGATTTATCTAATATTAGACAAACTTCAAAACAATCCAAAAAAGTCAGGTCTGATGCAGGAAATAGTCGCCATACTTGGTCATATTTCCAGTTAGAAACCCTAACTCGTTATAAAGCCATTAAAAATGGTGTTCCTTTTGAACTAATACCTGCTCCATATACTTCTAAGTCAGATCATCGTAATGGTGTGATTGGGAAAAAGAAATGGGCATTGGTTCAGAGGAGTTGATGGTTATCAATGTAATAGCGATTGGAATGCTAGTCAAAACATAGGTCAATGGCTTGGTTTTTCATGTCCTTTAGACTCCCGACCCTCTCGGATTTAAAATCCGAGAGGAAAGCGGGAGCGCATTCCGCGCCTTCAGAAAACTGTATTTGTAATGGATGCAGACGGTTTAAAGGATGGGGTCAATGGGAGTCCCCCTAACTAGGGTAATGTCTAAACAGGTGGATTTATCCCCTGTTTAGATAACCTCTAGAATCCCTGCGGTTTTAACCCAGGGAGTCTCAAATAATAGCGGTTTTCAATTGGGTGTATCAATATTTTAGTTAAGTTGAGTGTGGGGAGTGTGGGAGGGGTGGGGAGTGTGGGGAGGATTTGCATTTTAATGTTTAATCTATGCAAATGAAACCCGCTATAAAAACTAAACAAGAAACTCAAGGAAATCAATTCTTAAGCAGTTACAGTCAAAATCAACTCTATTATCCACCCCGCTGCCCCCCTTTTAAAGGGGGTGTGGGGGGTTGGAGGCGTTAGCGAAGGTGCAAGATGTGAGCTTTTTCTAGAAGACAAAAACCTGTACAATACTCGACATACCTATACAGAATGTCTAGGATGCACTATAGACCAAGTGAATTTGCCGATTTAGCAGGAGTTAGTGTCAAAACATTACAAAAGAGCTAATCATGTACGCAATTAAGAGAGAATTAAAGCTGAATAACAAAGAAAAGAGCTTTTTTGCTGGCTGTGCTGGCTTTTCTCGCTTTGTATACAATCATGGCTTATCTTTACTCAAATCCACCTGGGATATTCCCGAAATTTCTGGCAGTGACTCAAAACGGTTAGATGCTATCAAGAAAGTCTTTACAAACATTACTAAAAAGCAAACAGAATATTTATGGACAAATAAATATTCATCTCGCATTTATCAGAATGCTTTTAGGGACTTGAAAAAAGCATTTTCCCGTTGGAGAGAGCCTAAAATAAAAGCAGACTTACCTCGTTTTAAAAAGAAGAAAGATCACTGTAGTTTTACAGTAGATAGTTCTAACGGTAAGGTATTAGTCAAGGAGGGAAAAAAGATAAAATTCCTACTTTGGGAACATTCAGATTAAAAGAGGCTATCCCTTATAACTGTGTTTCTCAAACCTTTACTATATCGAGGTCTGCAGGGAAATGGTATATAAGTTTTGCCGTTTCAGCTTGTAAAAGACCTGAGATGAAACACTGCCATAAAAGTAGGAATTGACTTAGGAATAAAAACTTTTGCCACTCTTAGTGACGGAAACACCTTGGAGGCTCCATCTTCCATCAAAAAAGCGAAAACCAAGCTAGGAAAGATACAATGGAGAAACAGAAATAAGGTACACAGCAACCGTCGTTCTGGAATCTCTGATCTAAAATGCGGTTAAATATTACCAGAAACTAAGAAAAAAGCATAAAGAATAACAACATTCGAGAAGATTTTCTGCAAAAACACCACATTATTGGCCAAAACTTATCACATTATTCTATAGAAGATTAAACATAAAGGGATGATGGCTAACACAAATTATCCATGCTTATTAATTTAGGATTGTATCGTTTCGAGAATTGTTGAGTTATAAACAAGAATGTTTTGGCTTTTTGTTAACCATAGTAGATAGGTGGTTCCCCAGTTCAAAACTTGTTCAGTCTGCGGAAATATACAAATATCCTTATTTGAAAGAGTTTATTATTGTCAAATTGTGGCCAAGTTATGGACAGGGATCTCAACGCCTCAAAAATATCGAAGGTTGGATCAAGAATGCCGATGGCTTATCGGTGAAAGCCTGTGGACAAGAAGGAGCCGTCTCCCTTGGTTGAAGCAGGAATTGAACAACAAGCCTGTCCAGGTTTGTCTAGGTTTCATGAAGCAGTCAACACAAGAGTTGATAAGTTGATTTTATATAT
>NZ_PRLH01000190.1 GCF_003013815.1 Cyanothece sp. BG0011
ATCATAACCAATAAAACTAGCAAATAAATCCAAATCTAGATTAGGTAACAACTGACTTTGCTTAACTTTTGTATATTCTCCATTATTTAAGCTATAAACTGTTAATTTTTCCTTTTCCCAAAACCAAACTTCCTTAACACCTATACCTTTGTAAATCTCTAAAGAATTAAGACCACCGCTAGTAACAATAACTTCAATTGCTAAATCGGGAATATCTTTATTACCATAAAGACAATAACATTCATCTGGCTCAATTCCTCTGTTTATATTTTCTTTTTTTAATGTAGTTGAACCTAAAGGATAAAACTTAATTTCCTGCTCAAAAAAATAAGTTTCCAATAGCATTGCTATAATTTTTTTATCAAACTCATGACGACGACTCGGTGACATAATCGCTAAATTTTCCTCACAATATTTCAACCTAATTCCAGCATTATCTTCTAAAGATTGCAGTAAATTTTCATATTGTTGCCAACTAATATTATTAAACAAAAAAATCTGCTCAGATTCACTCTCTTTTAATTTCACCAAATCAACCAGAGTTTTGAGGTATGCTAATTTATCTGTTAGTAATATCATCATTGATTAATCTCCTCTTTTTTTATATTATAATATTAGCTTAATTCATTCTCCTTCTACGTAACGTTAGTTATCAAAACAAGTTTGTAAGAAATTTCTTCACTTTCTTAGCTCCTTCTATCACCTTCTTGCCAATTTCTTGACCTACTTGTTTCATTGTATCGACAACTTTGATGACACTTTCCTTAGCAAACTGACCTATTTTTACCACTCCTTTTTTAATACTTTGAGCGATAGGATTTCCTGCTAACCGACCGAGAACCCCACCTGCAATACCACCCAAAAGGGTTCCCACAGGGCCAAATATCGATCCTAGTATAGCCCCAATTTGCGTTCCCATTAACTGAGTTTGTAACTGTACCACTGCTTGAGTGACAGTACCAATAGCAGCAACAAAGTGATCATAAATGTAGTCCATTGCTTTATTGACTTGCATCTTACCTTGAGCCAATTTGTAGGCTACTTTAGCAATAGTAATTCCCATATCCACTACAATAGCAATTTGGGGAGCATCCATCCCCTCAAGTGCTTCCATAGGAACTTCATTATCAGCAACAATAACACCACAAGTGACCAATTTTTTTGCTACTAACTCACTATCATTCCCTAATTCTCCCTCAAAACAATCCTTAGCAACTTGGCTTACATTTTGATTATTAGTGTCAAGATGTTCAACAACAGATTCAATCTGTTGCACACAAGAAAGGGTAGTGAGTAAAGAGTTATTTTGAACATTACCCAGTAACCCTTGTACCGCTTCTGTCTCCTCATCAATTCTCGTAATTTCCCCTGGTGATATTTCTGGAAAAAGTTCTACATTTTCATCTAATAAAGAACTGAGATGCTGATTATTAGAGTTAATTAATTCAGCTTGAATGGATTGAACAATTTCTCCAATTTTTCTGATATCTTTAATATTAGTAATGGCTTTGAGGTTTGCTTTTAACCAATTGACTTTTGATTTACCTTTCTTTTGAGCATTGGTTAAATCCCGATGATAATTTTCTAGAGAATCAATGGTATTTAAACCGAGATTAACCTCATCAATAACAATACTTAGCTCTTGTATTTTATCCCGTTGTTCAACAAAATTAGTGCAGAAAACTTCTACTTCTTTTTTGTCAACTTGTGCGTCATACTCAAGGAAGATTTCAGAGATGACGTTAGTAAGATATGCTTTTTCTTGAGGGGAGATAAGATCAGACATACTTAAATGACAACCCTGATGCACTATCTATTGAGGATGTCCCTCCTATCTTCAATTTTATTCGATTTTGGAGACCTTGCTCAATCAGAGGGAAAAATTAAATTTTCTTCTTTTTAAGACAATTTTAAGTAGTGGATTATTTTAACTAAAATGGTGGGTTACGACGGATTATTATATTCTCGTAATAACCTGAATGATAGCCGTCTAACCCACCCTACTTTAATGCTGTTTAATTTTTATTCTTTTGAACCGTTAGGGATAATTGATTAATTATCCCTAAAAGCCTATTCCTTATTCAGCCGTCCACACTATATTATCCCCCTCTCCCCAAAACCCGTCATACTTAGTTAATTTTAAATCGCCATACACTTTAGTTTGACAAGCTAAACGACGATTTTTTTCTAAAGAATGGGGAGGTAGAGAACGTCTTGCTTGATCTTTCCAGTTAGCTTCAGATACTGAACCTTCTATTTCTAAGGCACAAGTTCCACAGGTTCCAATTCCCCGACAATTAATCATTTTGGCTTGACCATTATATAGATCAATATTGTTTTTAAGAAGAACACGGCGTAAATTTTCTCCTTGATCACAAGTAATGGTTTTTCCCTGTGCAGTAATTTTAATCATAAGTCTGACTTTTTTAAGCTTTTTTCTTCAATTGACTAGCAATTCCTAAAACAGTTACCCCCAGTAAACTAATAATAGAAGTTGGCTCAGGAGTCGATGTTACATCAGTAAAATTGACTGACTCAATACTAGCTTGGACAAAATCCCCAGTCACTTCATTAGTTAATATCACCAAGTCTAAACCAAAAAAGTCTAAAGTAAAATCACTGGTGGTGCTGAGAAAACTAAAATTAACGCTTGAATTAACAATTTCTCCATTAACCACTTCAAAAGAATTGAATTGTGCATTAGGAACAAAATTGATACCACTGGGAGGCAAAACTTCACTCGGCGCAGAGGTAACGATTACAGAAGTCGCAGCTAAAACGCCATCCCCATCCGGTAACTCAATCATACCTTCGACTGTACCTGGCACTGAACCCGTTTCATTGCTAAAAGAGAAGTTAAACGTAGCAGCATTAGCTACAGAAGCCGAACCAACAACAGAGGCAACTGTTACTAAACTAGCAACATAGAGGAAAGGTTTATGTTGTAACTGTTTCATAATTATTGATGGTTTAAGTGAAGTATTGATTGTGAGAATCTATATGAATATTGGTGATCAGGTTAACTTTTAGTTAACAACCTTCTTCAAAAGGTCTAGTGTTTGTTGTCCTGTGGTTTGCCAACTAAATTTTTTAGCTTGTTGTAAACCAAGGGTTTTTAACTGCGATCTCATCTCGTCATCTTGGGCAATTTTTTCCATTGCTATTGTTATTTCTTTTACATTATAAGGGTTAATTAATAAAGCTGCATCTCCTGCAACTTCGGGTAAAGAAGAGAGGTTTGAAGTAATAACAGGAGTCCCACAACCCATGGCTTCAACTACGGGAAAACCGAACCCTTCCCATAAAGAAGGAAACACTAATGCTAAGGCTTGATTTAAGATTCTAGGTAATTTTTCGTAGGCTACATAATCAAGGATTTTAAGTTGTTTTTCAATACCTAATTCTTTAGCTTGTTCTATTAATTTAGGGGTATAACGTTTATCCGTTGGTCCGACTAACCATAATTGATAATTTTGATAATTTTTTAAGTTAGCAAAAGCTTTGACAATACGGCTAACATTTTTATGGGGATCATGACGACCTAAATAGAGAAAATAGGGAACCGTTACAGCCTCTTTATTGATTTTTAAAGGTTTAAAATGTTGATGATCATACCCCAATAAAATAGGAGTTATTTTGTGAGAAGGTATATTAAAAAAGTCAGAAATATCTTTAGCCGTTGCTTGAGAATTACAGATAATATGTTCAGCTTGTTTGAGGACTTGGGGAATATAATATTTAAAATAAGGAGTTAAAGGGGATGTTTTTTTGGGAAAGCGTAAAGGAATCAGATCATGTACCATTACCACAGAACGACATTGACTATATAAAGGGGCTTCAGGAACAGGAGAAAATAATAAAGGTGCTTGTAATTTCTGGTAAATTTTCGGTAATTTGAATTGTGTCCAAAGTAAGCGGTTTAAGTGTCCTTTTGTTCCTTGTTCTGGAGTTAAATTATCAGGGACTAAATAAGTTTTAAAATCTTGGTATTGGTGTGATGCTAGTAAAGTCGGTTCTAAAGATTTTAAATAAGGAAAAACATTGTTAGCATAAACAGTGATTCCTGTTGGTTTTGATAATAAGAGAGATAAATTTATCAGTAAGTTTGATTGATAATTCATTATTAAATAATAGATTGATAGACATCTAGAGTCATTTCTGCTGTTCGTTTCCAAGAAAACTGATTTGCTTGTATTTTACCTTTATTAATCATCTCTTTTCTTAAAGTTGAATTATCTACTACTTTTAACATTATTTGTGCTAATTGATAATAGTCAGTTGGATCAATATATAAGGCTGCATCTCCTGCAACTTCGGGTAAAGAAGAAGTATGAGACGTAATAACAGGGGAACCGAATGTCATTGCTTCAAGTACAGGTAAGCCAAACCCTTCATAAAAAGAAGGATAAATAAAAGCTTCTGCTTGACTATAAAATATAGCCACTAATTCATCAGAAATATAGTCTAAATGCTGAATATCTTCTTTGAATTCTGATGTATTTATTTTATCTAAAATATCCTGATAATTCCAGCCTTTTTTACCTACTAAGATTAATTGGTGAGGGATTTTATAGTTTTGTTTTAGATATTCAAACGCTTCTATTAAAGTTAAAATATTTTTTCTAGGTTCTAAGGTACTGACAAACAAAAAATAGGGTTTATATAAATAATAATCAACCACATTGCGATTATCATAGACTATTTGACGGGTTAAATAGTCAGGGGAATAACGACTTGCTTGAGGGGTTACATAGATAATATTAGGATCAATATTTAATAATTCGATAATATCTTGTTTGGTACTTTCTGAAAAGGTGATAATCGCATCTGTCCAACTTAAACAGCGTTTAATTCTTTCTAAATAACTTTTAACAATTTTAGTTGAATATTGAGGAAACTTGATAAACGTTAAATCATGAATCGTCATGATTTTAGTTGCTTTTCTATAGGGAAAAATATAATGATCAGTTCCTTGAATAATATCCGGTTTATCTAAATGTTTTTCAAAATAAGGTAAGATAAAAGGGGCATATTTAGCTAATAAATGAGCAACACTAACTGGAATAGGAACAGAAGAAACTTCAAGATATGGAGTTAATAGTTCTGGTGTTGATAAATTTCGTTTTAACCAATTTTTTACAGAAGGATGAAAATAAATATCTAAAATAAAGTTTTCTTCCTCTTGCAGTCGATATAATGCTTCAATTAAATTAAGGGTATAAACCCCAATACCAGTTAATTTTCCTCTAACGGGAGTTGCATCAATACAAACTTTAAACATGATCCTAAATAATCATTTCTTGGTAAACTTTGTTCATAACACAGGCATAATTATCAACACTATGAAATTGCTCATAACTTCGCTGCATTTTTTTTATTTTATCTTGAATCATGTCACTTTTAACAACTTTTATAATAGTGTCAAAAACTTCTACCGGATCTTGCCAATCAATAATTAATTCTGGTAAATTATGTTTATTTAACTCGTAAGCCATCCATGTGTCTTTCGTAACTAAAGGCGTTTTTCCAGCCATCACACATTCTGTAAAAATGCCTGATGTTCTTCCTTCATAAGCAGGAAAGCTATAAGGTAATAAAATGATTTGACTTAACCCAAACCAATGATAATATTGTTCTCTGTTTAAATGATTATCAATTAATTTCAAATTAACCCCATTTTCTACAGATTTTAATTGCGTCTTTTCTGCACACACTAAGTTAATATTTTGGGTATTTTCTCCTGAATAATTGACTAAATTTTTGATAATATTCAATCCTTTTTCTTCCCGTGGAAAACCTGGCCACCAACATAAAATATGAGACGAATCAAGAGAATTTATGTTACAATGACTAATATCAGTGTGAGGAATCGGCATAACCATAAACGATTCTTCAAAGTAACTTGATAAAGATTGACCGAGTAAATCACTATCCGTTAAAAGTTTAAATTTTTCGGGTTGTAATTGTTGTTTGATTAAACGATTAAGAAACTTATAAATAAAGCGAGTTTTATCTTTATGAGTATCCCTTCTATATAACAACCAAACCGATAAATTATCAGTAGGAACCCATAATAAGGCCAGATATAAAGCAAATAATTGTAAATGAATAAATCTTTCTAAAAAAATAACCGATAATTCCGACTGGTTAATAACTTTATTTTCCAGATAATTCTTAATACTTTGAGCTAATTTCCAAGTTCCTTTAATTCGTAAAAATTTATCAACAATATTGCCTTCTTTTTCTAAATCATCATTACTCAAACCCTCATCCCACCCCGACGGTAACTTGTTAACGTTATTATCAACAGGAACCGCAATTTTATGTTCCCATCCTAACTGATTCACCGCTTTATTAACGGCTTGATGATAAGGAAGAATATGACCTTCACCTTCCATTAAATTAGGAATTAATGATACAAATATCGGCGATAATCTCTTTCCCTCATCTTGAGTCATGGTTAATTATTTATTAGGGTTTAATACTATGGTAGAGGTTTAATATATTAAACCCCTAGGTTAATTGCATCAATTTAACTGTATCCTGTAAACTATCAAAAATTTCAACTTTTTTAGGATATTCAGTAATTTTTTGTCTGGTTTCTTGTCCCCTTCCTGTTAAGACTAAAACCGGGTGACATTCAGCATTGATAGCACATTCTATATCACTAGGAGCATCCCCGACAAAAAAAGATTGAGATAGGGAAATACCATGTTTTTTAGAAGCATCGATTAACATTTTAGGAGAGGGTTTGCGACACAAACAATTATCTTGAGGATGATGGGGACATACAAAAATATCATCGAATATTACCCCAAACTTTCCATATTCATCAATAATATAATTGTGTACCTTTTCTACATCTTCTAAACTATAGTAACCTCTACCTACTCCCGCTTGATTAGTAATTAAAATTAATAAATAACCAGCATTTTGCCATTGTTTTAAAGCTTCCCCTGCACCCAGAGGAAGCTTAACTTGTTCCGGTTGACTTAAATAAGGAACATATTTGATAACAACCCCATCCCTATCCAAAAATAGAGCCTTTTGGAGTTGTGTATAAGGGGTAAGAGTTGTGGTCATATTACACTTATTAAACAGCGATTTGTGCTTCTAAACCGGCTTTAGCAAATAACTGTGCCTCCACCTGTTCACAAATACGATGATAAGTGATCAAGTGAATTTCTTGAATATAAGGGGTATGATATTCGGAGACAAATAAAGGAAAATCAGTTAAATCCTTTAACATTCCCCCATTGTTACCCGCCATACCAATGGTGACTAAGCCTAAATCTTTGGCCATTTCCATTGCACGAATGACATTAGCAGACTTTCCAGAGGTAGAAATACCCCAGAGAATGTCCCCTGGTTGAGCAAATGCTTCGACTTGACGAGCAAAAACTGTCTCAAACTCATAATCATTCGACCATGCTGTTAAGGTAGCAGGATTTGTGCCTAATGCGATCGCAGGTAACCCCTTACGATGCAGTTGAAACCTTCCGACAAACTCCGCCGCAATGTGTTGAGCATCGGCCGCCGAGCCACCGTTACCACAGATTAACAGTTTATTCCCTGCTTCAAACTGTCGGCTAACAACACCAATAGTATGTTCTAAAGCGCGACAGTATTTAGGGTTAAACGCTTCTTGTAGGCTATTTAGCCTATGTTGAATCCAATAGTTCACCGTTCCTTCCTCACATATCAGTTAATGAGCAGGGACAAGTTTTTCTTGCTCCTGCCAAAACCACTCAATTGTTTTCGTTAATCCTAATTCTAATGGAGTTAAGCTGAAATTGGGTAAAGATTGCTGAAGTTTGTCCACCACTAAGCATTTAGACTTAGCTCCCACATAACGGGAGGTGTCAAACTGAATTTTATTGAAGTCGTATCCCACATCTTCACAAATGAGTTTAGCAAAGTGACGAATGGGAAATTCTTCCCCTGCACCGATGTTAATTAAGTCATTGTCAACGGTTTGGGCTAATTCCATCGCAATCTTAGCGAAATCTTCCACAAAGACAAGCTCCCGTGATTGGTAGCCATCTCCCCATAGGATAACCGGTTCATCATACAGTTTACCGCGAATAATTTTACGGATCAGATCGAAGATAAAATGCATCTGGCGACCGTCGGTATGATACCCCGTCCCGTATAAAGTAGAAGGGACTAAACAGAGATATTTTAAGCCATATTGTTTATTTAAGGCCAAAAGTCCTGCATAGAGCATTCTTTTGGTCATGGCATAAGTAAATAGGCTACTAATGGGCATCCCTGTTAGATAATTTTCTTCTACTAAAGGTAAGTCGGGATCATAGGCACAACTTGTTCCCATACAAATAAATTTAGCCTGGGGTTGATGTTTTTGCCACCAGGTTAAAACATTAGTATTCATCTGTTGATTGATGATCCATTGTTCCCCTGGATGGTACAAACAAAAGTCCCCTGCTTGAGTCCAGGCCGCTAAATGATAAATTTGATCATAGCTAACATTGTTAAAGTTTAATAACGGGTCTGGTTGTGTCAGATCGCAATTTTTAGAGTTTAATTTGATTAAGTCGTGGCCTTGGGTTTCCAGTTGAGAACATAAGTTAGTCCCCAGAAACCCCGATGCACCGGTAACTAAGATTTTCATAGTCATATCCTATGAACAACATTAACGTCTGATTAACAGAGGTCAAGTAGGCATACTATAACCGTGACGTAACGTTTTGTAAAGAGTGCCAAGTCAAAGCATATAAGCAGTATGTTACAACTTAAAGGCGATATACAAAAGAAGTAAAAAACTTTCCCATATGAGGCAACTTTCAATGAAAAGACAATTGGTTAATAGCGGTTGTTCCATCGATTCCTTCCCCTCCATCTAATTGTTGCGCTGCTGCGTCAATTTTTTGCCCAATTTCTTCAACCCACTGCTCATATTCATTACGTTTTTCTAATAAATTTAAAGCTTCTTCGAGTACATTATCGATACTGGTATATTTACCAGAAGTAATTTGTTTTTGAATGATATTTTCTAGTTTAGGATTAAGGATAATATTCATTAGTTTTGACTCTCTTGATGATAACGAGAACTTCTTCTATAAATATTTTAACCTTTTTGCCTAGAAGTTAGTATAATATATATAAATCTGTACATCAGCATCAACTAAAAAATAAGAATATAATAGATTATTTATAAATAGTAGAAACAGAGTTTAGGGTAAAAAGCATGACACAAAGTATCACAAAATCTACCGTAAATATTCCCCCGTTAGAAAATGGCGATCGCTTAACTCGTCTAGAGTTTGAAACCCGTTATCAACAAATGACTCATGTTAAAAAAGCAGAATTAATAGAAGGTATTGTTTATATGGGATCTCCTTTAAGAATTAATAAACATGGTAATCCTCATGGTCGTATTATGACTTGGTTAGGAACTTATGAAGCTTATACAAATGGTGTTCAAATAGGAGATAATTGTACAGTAAGATTAGATCCCGAAAATGAACCCCAACCCGATGCTTTATTAAGAATAGAAAAGGATGGACAATCAATAATTACTGAAGATGGATATGTAGAGGGTGCGCCAGAATTAATCGTGGAAATTGCAGCAAGTACCGTATCAATTGATTTACATGATAAACTTAAAGCCTATAGACGTAATCAGGTTCAAGAATATTTAGTGTGGCGAGTAGATGATAATGAAATTGATTGGTTTAGATTAAAAGAAGAAAAATATATTAAATTACAAGCAGATGAAAATGGGATTATTAAAAGTGAGATTTATCAGGGTTTGTGGTTAGATACAAATGCCTTATTAAATGGAAACTTAGCCAGAGTTTTAGAATGTTTAAAACAAGGAATAGAAACATCTGAGCATATGAAATTTGACAAAAAAATATCTATTGATGATTAGTTTAAAAACTAATTTAAACTTTAAATTTTAGCTAAAAATATTTCTTTATCTTCCTGATTTTCTATAATAATTCTCAATTCTAAATTTTAGATTCTAAATTCTACACTATCTTATAGGTCAGTAATTTGATAAACTAATACAGTATTGTTGCGGTGTTTATCTTCCATTCATTCTCAAGAAATGAAGGGTTTAGGATCACTCGTACCTTAGTGGTGTCAAAAAAATCCCAAAAGATCAAGATCAAAAAAAATTGAAAGGAAAGAAAATTATGTTTAATTTTTCAGGAACAAGACCGAATAATTTAGGAGTTAAAAATGGTAAATTAGCCGCTTGTCCAGGAACCCCCAACTGTGTCAATAGTCAAAGTTCGGATGCACAATCAAAAATTGCTCCCCTTCCCATGATTTCTATGGGTGAGTTAAAAAAGATCGTTGAAAGTATGGAGAGAACTACCATTATTGAAGAAACCAATGACTATCTTTATGCTGAATTTCAAACCCCTTTAATGGGTTTTGTTGATGATGTAGAATTTTATCTTGATTCAGGTCAAAATGTTATCCATGTTCGCTCTGCCTCTCGTCTCGGAAAATCCGACTTAGGCCTTAACCGTAAACGAGTCGAAGAAATTAGAAGTAAAATTGAAGCAAATCACTAAAATTCTAGTCTAGAAAACAAAAAAAAACAAAACTTTAATTTTAAAATCTAATGGCTGAACCCTTCACAATAGGCGGACAAAATGGTTGGTATCATGATCAAGGACATTGGGCAGGTTACTTTCACACTTATGATAATTTTAAGCAATCCGATATAGATGCTAAACGGAGAATAATTCATGTATTCTTGCCCAGAGATTATGAATATAGCCAGGAAAGCTATCCCGTCATTTATATGAATGATGGAGATACCGCCTTTTTTTCTGGGGGTCAGTATTATAAAAGTTGGAACATGGGGCAGATTTTGACACGGTTATATGTAACCAATCAAATTCGGCGCGTGATTGTGGTAGCTATTTGTCCCATTGACCGTAATTATGAATACACCCATGCCCCGATTAAAGAAGGAAATTGGGGGGGATTAACAGGATATTCTGATTATCTAGCTTTTGAGATTAAGCCATTTATTGATAATAATTATCGTACCCTTTCTAGCCCCGAAAATTCGATGGTCTTGGGGTCATCTCATGGAGGATTAGCGGCTTTTTATACAGCCATAAGACACCCTAAGCAATTCAAATGTGTGGCCGCCTTGTCTCCTTCTTTTTGGGTAGGATTAGACTCAATGATTGACCCTTCTTTCTTAGATTTATCAGGAGACTTATTAGGGTCACTAGAATATTCAGCCTTGATGTTTGCTGGCTTAAAAACCTTACAAGATCCCCAATTACAACCGAAAATTTATTTAGATTGGGGACTCATTCGAGAAGGAGGTTATCATAATTCTTTTATCGAAGCCAGAGCAACCGCAAGAGGCCGGGAAATGCGAGATTTATTAATCAATAAATTTGGTTATCGCTATAACGAAAATTTATTTGTGGTAGAAGACCCCATCGGTCAACACAGTGAAGAATCTTGGTCAGGACGGATGGAAACTGTGTTACCCAACTTTTTTGGGTGGCCCGCATTGATGAAACAGTTGTCAGCGCAAAAGGCCATCCCCTAAAGGAAGGTTTGAAAATTGATAGTTGTCAATGACACTTGTGTGTGTTAGTATAATAAAGCTTGAAAAAATACAAAAATTTGCGGGTGTAGTTTAGTGGTAAAACCTTAGCCTTCCAAGCTAATGATGGGGGTTCGATTCCCCCCACCCGCTTGTGTCTAAATCCAGATATATCAACGGTTTCAATAGGGTTTGAGCCATCGAAGGGAAATCGCAAAGGGCAGAAATCAAGGGCATTTTGACAGTCAGATGACAGTCAGCCTTGACTGTCATTTGACTGCTAGTAAAAGTTAAAATGCACCCAATTGTCCGCTCCTAAAGTTAAAATGCGCCCTATATAGTCTGCTCCTAATTCTAATCTTCTGAAACCCTTGTATATCCTGGATAGTAATTTTCATCGTATCGGCTAACAATTCTACGACCGCCGTACCAATTAGGCTGATGAAGTTTTGCTATATATTCATCTATCAGTTCTTGACATTCTTCTCTATTTTTAACCATTATTCTTGACTTTCGAGTTTTAGTTACCATAATCCATTGTTTTTTTGCCATATAGCGCAAGTTATAACGAGAAATATTGTTTTTTCTGCAATATTCTGTAGCCGAAATGTAACCATTGGTATAATTCCGACGATAGTCACGTTCTTGAACACCATAAGCAAAGATTGAATATTTCGTTGCTTGAGGAAATGGCCCCGATGGTTTGAGATAATTGCCCATAGTAACAATACAAAAGTCTCTAGGCTGTTAATTAACGGAAGACCATTATGGTCTTATGTTCAGTACAAAGGTAATAACAGGTGTTAAACAAGTGTTTTAAATGAGTTGACAGTCACCCATCAAAGATGACTGTCAAGGGACAAATTACTCACAAGGTTCTAATTTACCTTGAGGCCAATAAACCAGCCTTCCATCTTCTAATTTGACCGTCGTATAACCATCTTGATCAGTCAGTTCAATGATCACCCCTTTTTTGTTACCAGGAGCAATCACTTTATCCCCTAGTTTGTAGTATTTGTGTGACTCATTTGATGTTACAAAGTTGTCTTTACTGGAATTTTTTAATGGCTGATTATCAGTAGGTGATTTTAGGTAAACTGGCTTCGCAGTCTTCTCCTGTAAGGGTTGTAGGCTATTCAATTGGCTATGCACTTGGCTCGCATGAATAGGCAATTGACTAGGCGTTTGTTTGTACTCCTCATTATTTTCCTGGTTTTGGGCTGTAGTATTATTAGAGCCACAAGTATGTGACAAATAATTATCATCAGACTGCATAGCCAATTGACTCGCATGAATAGGCAATTGCGAATCAGTTGAATAGCCTGTGATCCTTGTAGGAGAAGGTTGCGAAGCCAGTTGAGGTAAAAAGCCTATGTTAGTCAAGTAAACTTTATTGTCACGCTTTTTACCGGCTTTGACTTTAGGGAATAACTCAAGGAACCGTGAACGAATCTGATTAGGGGCTTTAATTACTTTGTCTCCTTTGGGGAGGTCGTGCCAAACTCGTTTAGGTTTATTCCCAGATTCATCAATCTCTAACGTCCCATCCTCTAAGTACCATTGTTCTAACTTAGTCCAAATGTCATTAACACATATCTCTCCATCGGGAACATAAGTTAAGCCAACATCCTGACAAAATTGATGTAGGTGATTAGACTCACAACGAATAGCATCTATGACCGCCTCAGTACATTGATAGTCAATCCCTTCTGTCATTAATCGAATTAACCCATCAATGACCTTATTAAGAAAAGCAGGGACAACCTTTTCAATAATAAATTGAGGGTCATATTTGAACCGAGGCTCAGCCTTTAATTCCCCTTTGGTAAGGTCAGGATTAGTTTTAAAGACTTTATTAAAAGAGAGAACAGCATAACGAGACTTAATTGCTTCTAGTTCCCCTCCCAACTTAGGGGTTTATTAACATTAAAAATAAATAAACAAGAGGGATTTAATGAGACTCCATCTTGACCTTTTCTTTCAACGTCAATACTATCCCCTGTAATAGCTTGCTTTAAGCTTTGAATATGGTCTAATTTAACAGAATCCGTATTCTCACTTGACCAATTAATTTTAGGATTAGTCCCCAAAATTGATAATGGAAACTTTCGTCCTGTGTCATATTGTTTGAAATCCATTAAGGTACAGGATGTCATACCTGTGTTACCAAACATTGACTTAACGACTTCTCTTAGGGCATCTTTTCCATTACTTCCTTCCCCTAATAATAAGGTTGCTCTGATATTTCTTCCCTGATATTTTCTCACGGTATTAAGGTCAAGAGAAGCCCCAATCAGTTTAAGGAAGATGTCTCGCTGATCAGGATCTAAAACTTCTAAAAGCTTGTTACAATCAGTGTCATCAGCATCGGGTTTATATTTAGCGTCACTACAATAGGTGTAAAGTCGTGATGGTGAATGAGCAACTAAAACGGGTGACGGTTGTTTACCTTTCCACTCAATTTCTAATATGCCATTACTTAGATTGATACCAGATGTATTAACCTGATTAGGTAAGACTCCTGTTATCATTTTAGCCCATTTTATCAAATTATTAAGATTAGTTGGGGTTGCTTTTTTGGGCATATTTTCTCGTAAGTAATGACTCACTTGAGACTCTAGTAAGACATCTTCGACTGGTTCATAATACTTACCATTCCATTTGTGCATAATTCCCGTTACTGTTATCCAGTAATCATCATCAAAGAAGTCTGAAAATGCTTGCTCAACCCAACTAATTTGATCATCATTATTAACATTAACCTCAATCCCTCTTATGTTAGATTCCACTTCTAAATTACTCAGTAGATCATCTTGCTCTTTAAGGGCGGTTGAGTAATGTATTTGTTCCTCTAGTTTACGGATAAAATCATCTTGATTCATAGATTTGTGTTCCCTCAAATAATCGGCTATATCCCCTTTTTTGGGGCATTCTAACCACAATTTATTAATGGGAAGGGTGGCACAAGGAATGTCCAGATTACGAGTAACCTGTAACACTTTCTTTGCCTTTTTATCCCCTTCCTCATCATTATCTGTGATAAAAACTAGGGATTTTATCCCAATGGCTTTTAACAACTCAACACTAGGATGTAAGGTTTTTTCTGTCCAGTTACTCCCTTGCCAAGTTGTAGCTAAAATCCCTAAATCTCCCAAGGCGTGGACAGTTTCTTCCCCTTCACTGATAATTAATGTTTTCCCTTTACCATATCGATTAATTAGATAAAATTGATAGGGGAGCCAAAAATGATTACCTTTCCCGTTAATTACTTCCCTTTGTTCAGAAGTATGCCATTGTCTAAACGTTTTTTGTCTGTTATCTTTGGGGACATTTTGGGTAAGTTCATATATGTTTTTATAGGTATTATCATCTATACTATGAGATAATATTTCTTTGACCCAATCATATCGAACTACATACCCATAACCTAACCAGTCTGTTGACTCAAGAACATCCTCTAAGTTAGGGAGGCATGAGTGATCACACAATCCATAGGGGTAAACGGTTGTAATGGCTTGATTAGGGACTTTAGACGGTTTTTTAATGGCTTTAGGGATACTGGTTTCTCGTCTCAGTGGTTGGGGTAATGTTGCGATCGCCTTGAAACTGTCCTGAGATAAAGACTTAGATGGGTTAGATAGGTTAGATGAGTTAGCTTTAGATGACTTCTTAGATGTTATGCGTTTAGATGGTTTATAAGATGATGGCGGCCAATCGGATTGAGGAAAATATTGTCCCCATATTCCGTTTTCATGGGAGCCTCGGTAAACATATCCTAATTTTTGGGCATCCACATCTACAAATGAATGACAAAAAACAACCTCATCATTAAAGCAACAATCAGCATCTTTCGTTCTATCACATATTGGACAGGGGTTACTTTTTCCGGAACGGGTGAGGCGTGAAATATGATGTGACAAAGAGGCAACACTTGTGTTACCATAGTAATTATGGTGAGAAACACTATTACTCAGCATATTTGTTTATTGGTTTCTAAAAAATTTAACACTTGGATGTATTATACACCCATTTAAAATTAAGCTACAAAAATATAATTAGAGTATCTAAAAAATTTAACACTTATGTAAAGCGAGCCTATAATTAAGCTCGCTATTGTTTTATCTATTTGTGTTTAACAATTTGTCTAACAGACTGTTTAACACAAATAAAGAAGCTTCAATTTTCCGTTTAACAAGTTGTTTAACATTGTCTAACAGAGTGTTTAACACTTTCAATCTAGTAGTCAAATTTTAGTATAATTTACCATTATTCCTTATACTCTAAATATTTTTGCCAATCGCTGTAAACTATCTTGAATAGGTTGTACTAATTGATATAATTGCGACCATAGATTTTGTATCTCCTGTTGAATGGTCATTTGAAAATTGTTAACCATCTGAGAGAGTTCATTTTTAAAGTTAAAAAAATCATTTCTAAAATTCTGAAACTCATTAGAAAACTGCAAAAAATCAAACCTAAAACTTGTCATTTCTTGACGATAATTTTCCATTGAATCTATGTTTGAGTCTAGCTTATGCAAAATATTTTGATGTTGGTCTTTTACGTCTTTCATACTAGCGATAGAATGTCTTAACAAAAACTCAAGGGATTCTAGATCAATGGTTTCCTTTTGAGCTTCTTTGACAACTTGATCAACGGTAGTTAAATCATCTAAATTAGCTATCCTTTCCTTATCCTTATACATTACCTGTAAAGTCTTAGTAAGTAATAGAGCAATAGCACGACTTTGACTTAATTTCATTTCCTCAGCATAGGCTAATAATAACTCAAAATCCTTTTCATCAAGGGTAGCACGGACATTAAGCTTAATTCTAGATGGCATAAAGCAATACACTCTTGTAAAAAAATAAAGTTACTGAGGAAGAATATGAGAAATATTAAGAGAGTCAAAATAATGCTTTTCAATTGTTGCTGTAGAACTATCACACCATTTAGCAACAATAGCAGGATTAACCCCTTTTGCTATCTGTTCAGTAATAAAAGTATCACGACAACAATAAGGAGTTGTATTCGGTTTTATGGGGTCAACAAGCCTCTTCCAAGCATTACTAGAGAAGTTTCCATAATTAATATTTTTACCTTTGGGAGACAGAAAAATTAAGTCATCTTCATTCACTTCTTTGGGTTTGATAGATGATAAAATTTCTTGAAGTTCTAAGTTACAAGGAAACTCTCTTTTTCGATTATTCTTACTATGTTTAGTTCTAACGGCTTTACCATTGGTTAATTGATAGATTCCACCATCAAAAGTTATCTTTTTAAAATCAGTGGAAATGTCTCCCCATCTTAACCCTATGGCTTCATTAGGTCGACATCCTGTAAAGAATAAAAATTTAACAAAGTTAGCATAATGACGATAAGAATAACCTGTATAACCTCTTTTATTCCAGTTGCCTTTATGATTTAGAAAAGCGTTAATAACTGCTTCTTTTTCTTTGGGAGTAAAGGCATTAGGTTTAGTTTCAACTTGATAGTTATGGACTAACTCGTTGGCCATACCTTCGTAGGGGTTAAGTCCTTTGACTAACTTATGCTTTAGTCCCCATTTAAAAGCAGCATTAATATGAGTTAAAACCCGTTTAGCCATACTTTGAGTCGTGTGAGTAATCAGCCATTCTCGTAACTCTAATGCTTCATAGGGAGACTTAATACCTGATTTTTTAAGATAATTTTCTACAGATGTTTTTAGATAATGAATTGTGGTTTCTTTAAGACTCAACCGCTTATATTCAAAATACTTTTCCCACAAACTTAATAAACTAATATCGGGGTAAAGATCAGAAACTAATTGAAGATAATCTTTTTGTTTTACCTGGGGTTTGTATTGCTCTAGGGTAGCATCAAACCGGCCTAAGTCGATGTCATTCTGTATCGCTCGAAGCTTATTAAAGGCGATTGTACGGTTAGCAGGGGTATCAGATAGGTTAAGGGATAAAGTCTTCTGTTTACCTCCAAAAAGAGTCCTTGAGAACACGATAATAAGCTTTTCTCGTTGAACGCCTAATGTGCATTGACCTTGATAGTCATGGCCTTCAATTTCGACTTTCTTCCAAGGCATAAAGCATTAATCCATAAATAAAGATTATGGTTAACCATAGCACGATTGACAGTCAAATGACAGTCACTTCAAAAAAACTTTAGACTGTTAGGGGGAAGAGTCTTTATTTTAAAAGGTTTTAGCGTGATTAAACCGATAGCCTTCCAAGCTAATGATGGGGGTTCGATTCCCCCCACCCGCTTTATTAAAAAGGATATGATAAGTATGTTCAGATGTCATGGGAAAAATGGCGATCGCTTATGCTTTTAGGGTTTCAATTTCAGTCTCCGGGTCCCATCTTATTTGAAGCAGGTCCACTGGTCATCCGTTGGTATGGTTTTTTAATTGCTAGTGCGGTATTAATTGGGGTAACCCTGTCTCAATGGTTAGCCAAACGTCGTCACGTTAACCCTGAATTAATTGGGGATTTAGCCATTTGGCTGGTCATAGCAGCCATACCTTGTGCCAGACTTTACTATGTAATCTTTCAGTGGCAAGAATACGCTCAACGCCCTGAAGACATCATCGCCATCTGGAAAGGAGGCATAGCCATTCACGGCGCGATTATTGGTGGCATCATAGCCGCCCTCATTTTTGCTCGTATCAACAAAATTTCCGTGTGGCAATTGGGAGATTTAGTAGTTCCCTCTCTGGCATTAGGACAAGCTATCGGCCGATGGGGCAATTTCTTTAATTCTGAAGCCTTTGGCGCCCCCACTAATTTACCCTGGAAGCTTTATATACCCATTAATAACCGCCCCGTCGAATATCTGAGCGCTGAATACTTTCATCCCACCTTTCTCTATGAGTCGGCTTGGAATATTATGGTGTTTATCCTGCTCATATCCTTATTCTTGTGGGGATTAAAACAGTCTAACCGTCTCCCTGTCGGAACCTTATCCCTAGTGTATTTAATCGCTTATAGTTGTGGCAGAATTTGGATAGAAGGATTAAGGACAGATAGTTTAATGTTAGGACCATTGAGGGTGGCACAGGTTATTAGTTTAGTTATGATTAGTGTAGGGATTTTGGGGCTAGTGTGGTTATATCGTTTAAAGAAACCTTTACCAGACGTGGTTTCCCCTCAATAGTCTCCTGAGACAGGTGCCGATTCTCACTAGATCGTAGCGTCTGGTTTAGGAAATAAACAAGACTATCCAAGAAATCTCGTTTGATGTTTTTACATTGACCTCACACAATATGAAAACGCTACAATTGTTAAAAAGAAATCTCGAGAAATTACGACAACAGTATAAAAAGGGTCGTCGTTCCCCTCTGCAAGAAGCTCAAAGTCTAAGCAAAAAAGTCCCCTCTAAACCCCCTTATCAGTCCGACTGGTTAAACAAATTACATAAGTCAAAGCCCCTCCGTCAACTTCACCCACCTTTGATGTGGGGACTAACTGTCATCTCTCTTACCAGTGTCATTGGTTATCGCTTCTATAACCAACCTCAACTATCGGTAGGAACCGTTTCCCCTGTCAAAGTGGTGGCTCCCAAAGATGGAACCTTTGAAGATGAAAAAACCACCGAAGAAAAGCGCAAAGAAGTTCGCACAGGGATTATTCCCATCTTGCAAAGAGATGCTCAACTCACCAGCCAACTCAAAGGGGAATTAACCGAAACGATTATTGAAATTAGACAATTTCGTCAAGAAGTCGGCGCATTTCCTTTTATTAGTGTGTCCTCTATTCCTCTTGCAACTCAACAATATTTGCGTAGCATTGATGAAAAAACATCGCAAACCATTCGCTCAACCTTACTGAATGACAACGCCCAAACAGCAGACAACCTGACCCCCCAAGGCAAAGAAGCCATAACCCAGTTAAAAAACTATGAAAACACCACATCAACCACAACCCTAAAAGGCCTCTTAGACACTATCGAACAATCTCGTAAACGTTACCATGCAGCGAAACGAGAAGTCTTAAACGCTAAAACATCCAATCTAACCCCAGAATTATTAGGGATATTTCTCAACCTGGACGATAACACCTGGCAAACCACAGAAAAAACCTTAAACCTGACGTTAAATCGCATTTTATTACAAGGACTCCCCTCCGGAATGCCAGATTATTTGCTCAACGAAATTATTAAAAATCAGCTAGAATCTGCGGACTCATCGGTACCTCAAGGTGCCATTACTGATTTATTAATGACAATTTTGCAAAATAAGCATAATTTGACAGTCGATAAAGAGGCGACTAAACAAAGGGCCGAACAAGCAGCCCAGGCCGTCGAACCGGTCATTGTCGAAGTCAAAGCAGGAGATGTGATTGTCGAAGCAGGGGAAAAAATTACCCAAGAAGAATTTGTTCTCTTAGATAGTTTTCAACTCAGTCGTCGGGGGATTAATTGGATCGGTTTAGGCATTGTTGCGGTGATTGTCATGGGAACAGTCACTATTTTTTGCGTGGTGAGTCACAAAATTCATCGCCCCATGCGTCGCCGAGATCATGTCCTCCTCTGTCTGTTAAGTTTGAGTACCCCCCTATTAGCGATTTTCAATCTCGGTTACACTAATTTGCCGGCTGTGGGGCTGCTGACCAGTAGTTTTTATGGGCCCACCTTGGCTATCACTCAAGTGGTCTTATTGAGTGGATTATCCACCTTTGCCGCCACCACCATTAACTGGAGTTATGTCCTAGCCGGAACTGCCGGGGGACTGTTGGCCGCTTCTGTGGCTTGGAGATTGCGATCGCGGGATGAATTGGCCTGTTTAGGGGGTGTGGTGGGACTGGTACAAGGGAGTCTCTATTTTATCGGTTATCTCATTGTTGCCCCTGTGGCCGGTACCATTTGGTCTGTGGTGTTACCTGAAGCCATCATTTATGGATTATCGGGGATTGCTTGGAGTGTCATGGCGTTAGGGGTTTCTCCCTATTTAGAACGTCTCTTTGATTTAGTGACCCCTATTCGTTTAGTGGAGTTGGCTAACCCCAATTGTGCCTTACTGAAACGCTTAGCCACCGAAACCCCTGGAACGTTTCAACACACTCTCTTTGTGGCTTGTTTGGCTGAAGCCGCCGGCCGTGAATTACACTGTAATGTAGAGTTGATTCGCGCCGGTACTTTATATCATGATATCGGCAAAATGCACGACCCCATGGGCTTTATTGAAAATCAAATGGGTAACCCCAATAAACACGATATAATTAATGACCCTTGGGTGAGTGTGGAGATTATTAAAAAGCACGTTTCAGAAGGGTTGGTGATGGCCAATAAATATGGTCTCCCTAGAGTCATTCGTGACTTTATTCCTGAACATCAAGGGACTTTACTCATTTCTTATTTTTATTATCAAGCTAAACAAGAAGCGGAACGCAACGGGACAGAAATGATTGCTGAAGAAGCGTTTCGCTATGCTGGCCCCATTCCTCAGTCACGAGAAACCGGCATTGTCATGTTAGCTGATGGATGTGAGGCGGCTTTACGTTCTCTAAAAGAAGCAACGCCAGAAACCGCTTTAGCTATGATTCAAAAGATTTTTAAAGCCCGTTGGCGAGATAATCAATTAAAAGATAGTGGGATTAAATATGAGGAATTACCCATTATTGCTGAGGTGTTTGTGAAGGTTTGGCAACAGTTTCATCACCAAAGAATTGTTTATCCGAAAGCAGCCCTAGAACCTCAAAATAATAAGCAAGCTTAATTGTTACATGACATTTCATGATTGAAAAAAGTTGACCTAAAAAAATGCTTTCAACCCTGTAACTTCAGGGGTGGGTAATTCTAAATTCTACATTCTAAATTCTACATTCTGATTGACTATGTATCGTTATCTCATTCTTAGCTTACTTTTTCCTGTTGTTACCGCTTGTAGTAATATTAGTGACTTAGAAAATCGCTTTTCTCCTAATCCTGAACTCGCTGAACAACAAGAGGATGTTACACAATCTCCCCTAGAAATTCCTAATAGTTTTCCTGATACCATTCCTCAATATTCTAACTCAGAAGTACAAGAAGTTTCTGAGAATTTAACCAATGAAAAAGGGTTAATTCGCTGGTCATCTTCTGATTCTATTGGTCAAATTAGTGAGTTTTATCAAGAACAATTCAACCGTAATAACTGGGAAATCAGTCAACCGTTTAATGAAGAAAATAATACCTTAATTGCTCAAAAAGATGGATTAGAAGTACAATTATCTTTTCTTTCTGCTAGTAATGGGAATACAGATTATTCTCTTCGTTATCAAACCTTAAATGGTTCAACTGCATCAAACACAGAAGAAAAACCTACCTCTTCTCAAACAAAAAATGATAATAATACCAATTTAGAAAACGTACCTCAATCTTTAAAATCATACGTCGCAGATGTTCGTCAGTTAGGGACAGTTAACTTGAATAATACTGATAATAAAACCGTTAAAGAAAGCGGTATTATTAACCGTCGAACCTATGCACGATGGTTAGTGGAAACTTATAATAAATTTTATGACAATAACCCTGCTAAACAAATTAGATTAGGGGTTGAAACTGCTAAACCTGCTTTTTCTGATGTGTCGAGTAATGACCCCGACTTTGCGGTTATTCAAGGGTTAGCGGAAGCTGGAATTATTCCCTCTCCCTTAACAGGAAATAGTAGTGCTTCTTTATTCCGTCCCGATAACCCTTTAACCAGAGAAGATTTAGTTACCTGGAAAGTGCCTTTAGACATGGGCAAAGGATTACCACAAGCTTCTATTGATAATATCAAAGAAACCTGGGGGTTTCAAGATACAACGAAAATAGATACAAAAGCCATACAAGCATTATATGCAGATTTTCAAAATGGCGAACAATCAAATGTAAGGCGTGTCTTCGGATATACCACACTATTTCAACCCAATAAAGGGGTAACTTTACCTGAAGCTGCTGCTAGTTTATGGTATTTTGGCTATCAAGGGGATGGACTTTCGGCTGAAGATGTATTATCTATAAATAATGAATAATTAATCTGTTTTTTTATTATCCTACAACAAGAAAAAATGATTGATGAGATATTGTTTACTATCCATTGCCTCTTGCCTCTTGCCTTCGACTCAGACTTTATTCTCATAATTAATTATTGATTGCTATATGTCTGATATTCGAGAATCATTTATTCCTTTTCGTCGTACAGATATCATTAATCTTTGTCTTGAAGACGGTAAACTTCAAGACAAAGATATTAAATTATTTCAAGAATTCTGTGATATTTTAACTGCTTTTTTTCATTTTCGCTTTCATTATACTTTGGAAAAAATCAAAGATAATTATACTGTTTTTAACCCTAATTCTGATGTAAAAACGTTACAAGAACCAAGTTTAGAACAGTATGAAGAGATGGAAAATAATGTACTTCAAGGGTTTAAATATGTTTTAGAAAGAGCTAATTATATTCAACTTCCTGATGAAATTATCCAGAAATCTTTGCAAGCAAAATCTTTAATTAATTTACAAACAGATGTCGACTTTGATGATTTTGAACATTTATATTGTTATTATCGGGGAGATATTAATAAAACAATTACCCTCAAAAAATTTAAGTTTTTTGAGCAAGAAAAAATTATTGATATTTTAGAAAGAGTTGTTTTATTAATTAAGTTTAAAGGTTCAGGATATTTTCAAGCAAAAGCCAAAAAAGATAAGAAATATCAAGACCTTAACTTTACACCAGGCAAAATGTATCTTTATTTCTATAAAAATATACCAAAACTTGATCTTGATCTTCTTTTTCCTAATATTAAAACTAGCATGACTTGGAAAGATAAATTAATGTTTGGTGTTCCTGCTATTGGTGCAGCCGTTCCTTTAATATTGCGAGCCGTTCCTAATATTTTACTGATTATTGTTGCTATTTTTATCTTACTTAGAGCAGATTCTGTTGTACAATCTATTGAGGTTGACAAGGAAAAAGTTCGTGATATTATGCCTATTTTAGTGGCAACTTTATCCTTAGCTGTGACATTAGGAGGATTTGCTGTTAAACAATATACTAAATATAAAAGCAAAGAAATTAAATTTCAAAAAGAAGTTAGTGATACTTTATTTTTTAAGAATTTAGCGAATAATGCTAGTGTTTTTCAAGCATTGACCGATATTGCAGAAGAAGAAGAATGTAAAGAAATTATTTTAGTCTATTATAATCTCTTAACCAGTCAAGAACAATTAACCCCTGAACAGTTGGATAGAAAAATTGAACAATGGATGATGGAAAAATTAGGTATTGCCATTGATTTTGATATACATGGACCCCTGAATAACTTAGAAAAAATTAGAGGAAAAATTGTTTATGAAGATAACAATGAAAATAAAATAAAAGAAGTTTCTTTATTATCTTATGATCAGCAAGAAAATATCAATATTTTATCTCTAGAACAATCAAAAATGATTTTAGACTATGTTTGGGATAATGCCTTTCAATACAATGGATGTTAAAAAGATTTCTTGTTTTCTCGCAATAAAAATCTTGGATTTTCCTCAGTATATATGATAATCACTAATATTGATTGGTAGGATCAGCCTTAAAATAAAAATAGTCCCCTGGCACTTACCAAGGAGACATCTACAAACTTACTAATATGATGGTAACACGATGACAGAAGACAGATTAACCCGAATAGAAAAGATTGTCGAATCTAATGCTAAATCCATTGAAGCGTTAAGTGATGCCGTAGCACAAGATCGAAAAGAAAGAGCGCAGGAGCGAAAAGAATGGGCGCAGGATCGTCGCCGTATTTTTGAGTGGATGGCTAGATTATCAGCCGCACAAAGGGACTTTTACGAGGTTCAAGCTGATTATATTCGTCACATTGAGGAGATAGAGGATCGCTTAGCGCAAATCCTTGATCGCTTAACTCCCCAAAACGAGGATCAACCGTAACCATTTTTGGGATGGCCACCATGCTATTTTTATAAGCAAAACTTATCACTTTTAGGAAACGGGGAATAAACTGCCTTGATTTATGATAGAAAGAACGATCATAGATGAATATTCCCCAAGTTTTTGAGTGGGACGAAAACAAACGTCAAGCTAATATAGAAAAACATGGGATAGACTTTGCTGACATCAGACCAATCTTAAGTAATCCCATTATTGAGTTCATAGACAACCGTAAAGACTATGGAGAAATCAGAACTATCTTACTGGGACAAATCGAGGGACGGGTTCTTTATGTCGTTTATACCCAACGGGGTTCTATCAAAAGAATAATCAGTGCTAGGAAGGCCAACAAACGTGAACAAAGAAAATATTACGAGAGTAACTCTCCAAGAATGGGCAGCAATGAAGGGTCAAACTGATTGGGATCGGGTTGATGCTATGACGGATGAGGAAATAGAACAAAACGCCCTAGATGATCCCGATGCTCAACCTATTTCTGATGAGATGTGGGAAAATGCTAAGGTGATTTTACCTGAACAAGATACCGTAGCAAAAGGTTAACTATAGTTAGTGCCATAAGATGGTTGTAAAAAAAAGTGTCTATTAACCAACTGGTTATTAGACGAACAATGGAACTGGTATTTCATTAGGAACTTTTCAAGCACCTCCATTAAACTTTCAACAAAATAATATTTTGTTTATGGGAATTGTTAGTACAGATGAAGACATATTATCTGTAAGATTAAATAGGGATTTAGTCCCTGATGGAATAGGTTTAGATAATCTACGCTTTGTAGAACCTATAGAAGCTATACCAGAACGTCTAGAACCTCAAACTAGCCAAAGCTAAGAAGAAATAGAATTTAATACCAAACTTGTTTATAAACCCTACTGTAGATAGGGGTTTTTTTATGTTTTCAAAGACCACATAACTGTTCTGAGGTATTAAGCTAAAATAATCAATAAATGTACTATATGCGATCGCCTAAAACCTATGACTGAACTTCTCGAAAAAGTCATCACAGAACTAAAAAAACTTCCTCCCCATCAACAAGATGCGATCGCTTCTCGTTTGATGGATGAACTTAAACCAATTGTAAATAATCAGCAATTACGGCCATTTGGTTTATGTGCTGGAGAATTTACTGTTCCAGAGAATTTTGATGATCCGTTACCAGAGGATATTCTAAACGCATTTAAATGATATAAACCAATATTATCAACTAATATAAAAGTTAAGAACTAAACCCAAAACTAAAATTAACTGTGCTGTCAAAATAAATATATAACTAGCAAACTTAATGCGTATTATTCCGAGCAATAAAATTAAACTAGAAATGTTAAACAGAGAATTTAATAGTAAGAAAACTAAAGCAGAACCATATAACACAGAAGATAAAATAGGAACTAAAAAATAAGCTGAACCCAGGGAATTAAGAGAGATTACTAAACCAAATAATATCATAATCAATATTTGATTTAAAGGGTTTTCTCCCCATTGAAACAGTTGTGCTTGAGGGATAAAAAACTGAAAAACAGTAGAGATAGCGATTCCAACTGTAAGAATACTTCCTAATTCAATAAACTCTTTAATTATATTCTCAAAAAACCATAAAAATTGTTGCCAAATTCCTACAGAAGTCCTAATATTACCTTGATATTCATAAATTAAATTACCAGCACGATGAAACGGTTGAAAATCCTCTGAAGGTGTTAAAATAGTCCCTGAATTAACCAAACTAGAACGACTTTTAAGAACAGAAGATGACTCATCTATCATGACAGATTTTTCTGGATAGGCACTAAAAACTAAACCTACCATAATAGCAATTAACCACGCCCCCAAAATTCTTAAAAATACCAATCTAGGATGATCTCCTAAAACTTCCCAACTATTATTAATAACAAAAGGGTTAACGGTAGGGGAAGCAATAAGAAAGCTAATACATAAAGGAATGGGTAAACCTTGCAATAACAATCGTCTTACAATGGGAATATTGCCATATTGTCCCACAGGAAGCAAAAACCCCAAACTACTACCAATAATGACGGCTAAAATACGAGTCCGGGGTAATTTATTAACCAATTGATGTTCATCAACAAAGACTAATAACCCACTAGACACAACAATACCCAAGAGAAGAAAGGGTAAAGCAATTAGCAGGTTACTGACAAATAAAGTATAAATATAATTCAGTTGGGACATATTTAAAAGAAGTCAGGAGTCAGAAGTCAGAAGTCAGAAGTGTAATTTATAGTTGAGGACTCTAACTATCAGCTAAAATTAATAGTAAGAAATAATACCATACACTTTCTAGCGGAAACGTCAAGACATTTTTTTTGCATTGGCTGCTTCTCCACAGGTTCGAGGAGTGGGAAAAAGTTTACCAGGGTTGGCTAAATTATCGGGGTTAAACACTTGTCTTACCCATTGCATGGTTTCTATGTCGATATCATTAAACATATAGGTCATATATTCATTTTTATCCGAACCAATACCATGTTCTCCTGATAGACTGCCTCCTAATTCTACACAAAGTTTAAGAATTTCTCCCCCTAATTTTTCTACTTCTTCCCATTGTCCAGGAATGGAATTATCATACAAAATTAAAGGATGTAAGTTACCGTCACCAGCGTGAAAAACATTGGCAATTCGATAACCATGTTTTGCCCCTAATTGGTCAATTTTTTCGAGAACATTCGCCAGTTGGGTACGGGGTACTACTCCGTCTTGAACAAAATAGTCAGGACTAATATTACCCGCAGCAGCAAAGGCCGCTTTTCTGCCTTTCCACAGTTTTAAACGGGTTTCTAAATCATTGGCTGCGGTAATTTCTCTTGAGCCATTTTGACGACAAATTTGAGCAACTTTTTCTTTATAAGCTGCCACTTCAACCCCTAATCCATCTAACTCGACTAATAAAATGGCGGCAGCATCTCGTGGATAACAATTTGTTTTCACTGTATCTTCTACCGCATTAATAGAGAAATTATCCATAATTTCCATACCAGCAGGAATGATACCCGAACTAATAATATCAGCCACCGCTTGTCCGGCAGATTCAACATCCGTAAAATCAGCTAAAACAACGCAGATTGTTTCAGGGGTTTTGAGAATCTTTAACGTGATTTCTGTTGCTATCCCTAACGTTCCTTCCGACCCCACAAATAAGCCGGTTAAGTCATAACCTGGCATTTCAGGAATACTACCCCCAACTTCGATAATTGACCCATCAGGAATAACTAATTTTAAGCCTAAAACATGATTGGTTGTCACCCCATATTTTAAACAGTGAACGCCTCCGGAATTTTCGGCTACATTACCCCCAATCGAACAGATAATTTGACTCGAAGGGTCCGGCGCGTAATAAAAACCGGCACCACTGACTGCTTGAGTGACCCAATTATTAATGACCCCTGGTTGCACCGTCACCCGTTGATTTTCTAAATCAATGTCGAGTATTTGTTTCATGCGAGCGGTGACAATTAAAACACAATCTTCGACCGGTAACGCGCCGCCGGATAGACCGGTTCCGGCTCCTCTGGCCACCCAAGGAATTTGATAATCATGGCAAATTTTAACGGCCGCGGCCACCTCTTCTGTGGTACGAGGTAACACGACGACTGCTGGCCGTTGACGGTAAGCGGTTAAGCCATCGCATTCGTAGGTTAATAGTTCTTCTTTGCGACGAACAACTCCGTCTTTACCAATAGCTGCTTCTAAGGCTTTGATAACCGGTCGCCATTTTTTATCGGTGTCGTTAAAAATTCGATTTAATAACATGGGGTTATGATTGATTCTTGTGTTTTATTGTAGCTGATTTCTTCGATCTCAGGGAATAAATAGCTTACTAATTAATAATTTAAAAATTAGGTTAATTCTCTTCTGCAAACATTGCCTGGCGTTTATTAGCAATTGGCCAATCTTCATTTTCTCCGCCAACAATTAACTTTTTAATAACAATTAATTCTTGACTTAATTGAGTCAAAGCATTGATCAAAATATCAAGGGCAATTAAATCACTGGTGCCGAGATCAAACCAACAACGACCCCATACCCCTTCGTATTCAAATTCTGCCATATTGTGCATGGGGGCCATCATCATGTCATCGGATACTTTGGTATCGTAATCCATATAACTGATTTCAACCCCCATGTCTTGCACTTGCAGATTTTCAGCATTAAACCCGCCCAATTTACCTAAATAAAACCAGGAATTAAAGACCTCTTCTACATACTGTCTTTCCATAGGAGAAGGGACAGTTTCAAACTCTAACCAAATCCAGAGATCAAAAGGATTAAACTCTCTAAATTGAACTTCCATACAACCGTAAATATTAACTGAAACAACTCATTAAGAAGACGCATCACTGGTTCTATTATTAAACTTCCAGAGCGCGCTGGATAGCCAATTCGTAATAATATGAGCGGTAATGGGAACTAATAGATTATCAGTCATGATCGCACTATAACCCAAAGCAAATCCCACTAGGGTGGCCCAAACGACATAAGGCCATTGTTGGGAACCACTTAAATGTAATACCCCAAACACTAAACTCGATAAAATAACCGCTAGTAAATCGTATCCTAGAGCCGGTAACATGACCCCACGAAACAATAATTCTTCACTAAGGCCAGGTAATAAACCTAACCAAATTAAATCGGGCCAAACTAAAGGTTTTAACACCAATTCTAGGTAAGCATCGGCACTTTGACGATAGGCTGGCCACAGCCGATAAACGATACTACTCGTAGCAATGATCACACCAGCTAAAGCAGCCCCATAGAGTAGCCCATCAGTGGACAATTGAATTTTGATTAAAGCAATGGAGCCAAAGTATTGCCAGACTTTAGCAATAATCAACAAAATAATGGCCGTTACTCCCATCACCACTAAAATTTGGGTACGGGTTAACGGTTCCATATCAGAGGAATTTGGATTAGTCACAGGCTTGAGAAATAGAGCGAACAACAGGACGTAAGGCATCAATGCTTATGCCGGCTTTATGAGCGGACAAAACACCCAACGCCTCTAAATACGAGTTTACCGTAATTGCCTCCATTCCCAAGTCTTTAGGGGTAACATTCAAGGCCGTTGTATTATCCGTAACGGTGATGATACGGGTGTTACTTTGACTCAAACTGAGTATGGCACTACCACCACAAGCCGTCTCAGGAATGACCAGTGCATCCACTTGATCAGACCAGATACTATAGGGATGAGGTTGAGTAACCAATTGAGGCGCACGACTTAACCCCACTAACACACAGGGTAAAAACGTATAGCCTAACTCTTCGGCTGCAGCCCGAGGGGAGATGGTCTCATCTACCGGTAACGGTTCTAGGGCGGGCGCATGGGCGCAGGGAAGACGAAATTCACGGACAATGAGGTGAGAAATCACCGCTTCTGCACCGGCTAAGGGATCAACCCCTTGGCCATGACGATAATTATCTAAGACTAAACTATCAATATCATCAGGAAATCGAGCCACAACGGCGATCGCCTCGGCTTTACTTTGAGTGATCAATTTTTCGGCAGCCCTCAGTAAACTATCGGGGTGGCCAATGGTTCCCCAACTCGCCCCAGAATGGGCTGTACGCAATTCTACTTGTAAGGGGCTATCTGTGACCACATAGTCGGTTAAGGTCAGTCCTAGGGTGGCTCTAGTGGCATCTGCTGCTTGAAGATGACGGGTTCTTAACTCCGGTTCGATGCCTCGATCCAAAATGAGTCCCACTCGGTTTTGATGAACAGGGTTTAAACCCCAGTCTCCTTGAGCAAAGCGATCTAAGCTGTACCCTTCGACATAAAAAATATTGTCGAGGGGCCAATAGAGTTGCGCCCCGTTGAGAACATTGGGATGGGTGATCAGGCGATCGCAGACTTTGGCCATGGCTTTGGCTACGGGTAAAGCATCCCCTGCATAACCGCCAATGGCCGCCCCAATGCCAGTGGGAACGATGAGTACAGCCGTATAAGGACGATGATTCAATTAATTATCCTTAGTAACAATGGCTTCGACTTGGGCCGTTTGTTTGTCTTTATCTACCTTGGTTATCGCCCAGCGCAGAGGTTCCCCTTCTTCTTGTAAGGCCGCTTCTACGGCTTCTTTGGTGGTTAAGGGGGTTTGTTGAAGATCGATTTCGGCTTCAATAAAGTGGGTTGTCATAATTGGTTTGATCTCATAACTTACAGATAATGATCAGTTTATCAGTCTTCTTAACCTAAATTTATCGACAAAGTTATACAAAAAATAACATGAACGCTAACACGAAAACTAACATCCTTCCTTTATTCTGGTAATCAAGAGAGCAAAGACCGATTTAGTAAACCCATGACAGCATATAGTTTTTTAGAGCAAAAATCCCATTCTTTAGCTGTGACACAAACAACTTACCCCTTTAACACCTTTCATCCTTCGATTAATAGTAAACTTAAGCGAGGCATCGATATTATTGGGGCATTAGTCGGATTAATGATAACCCTTATGATTGCTATTCCTATTCTGGTAATCATGGCCATTTCTGACCCTGGCCCCTTACTTTACAGCCAAGTTCGTTGCGGTTTACATGGCCGTCCCTTCCGCATTTGGAAATTCCGTTCTATGGTGGTTGATGCCGATAAAATGAAACATTTAGTCAAAAATGAAGCCGAGGGACACATTTTTAAGAATACTAAAGATCCTCGTATTACCTGTTTAGGGGCTTTTTTGAGAAAAACCAGTCTCGATGAATTTCCCCAATTTTGGAATGTTTTAATGGGAGATATGAGTTTAGTGGGAACTCGTCCTCCTACCGTAGATGAAGTGGAAAAATATGACCCTCATCATTGGCAACGCCTTAATGTCAAACCTGGGATAACCGGCGAATGGCAAGTCAATGGGCGCTCTAGCGTTAAAAATTTTGAAGATATTGTCAAACTAGACCTTAGCTATCAACATAAATGGTCTTTATGGTATGACCTCCATTTGATTGTTAAAACTGTCCTAGTTGTCTTCAATAAAACAGGTGCTTACTAATTTTCTTTCTCTTTGGTAACTGGCCTCACACAACACAATCTTATCCAATTTAACCGAACACCTATTCATTCATTAATAATTATCAACAAAACGGTTCTAGAATTTGAGATAAAATTGTGGCCATTGACTGTAAACTGTATGCTTGAATGCACCTTTCTCTTGCTTTTTGACCTTTGCTTTGTGCTTCTTCTAAATGATTGAAAATCCAGTCAATCTGATGGGCCAACTGTTCAGGGGAACTGGGATCAACTAAGTAACCGGTATCCCCTAAAATTTCAGGAATATCCCCGACTTTAGTGGCTAAAATTGGTTTTCCCATGGCCATCCCATCGGTTAACTTGATGGGAAATTGCGCTTCAGACGTACTGGTTAGTTTTTGAGGAACCACAACTACATGGGCGGCTGCGACAATTTCGGGCATCTTTTCGGGAGGTTGTTGGGGTAATTTAATAATCCAATGTTGCCATTTATTGAGTAAGTTATTGACATAACCATCTTCAATCACTCTTCCACCCACTAATACTAATTTTAAATCTGCCCAATTGAGTAAATCCATAGCTTTTAGTACATCTTCAATCCCTTTGTGGGGTCTAACTGTTCCAGGAAACATTAAAATTTTATAGTCAGACAGTCCATACTGTTTTCTACTTTTTTGGGGGGAAAAGTGATCAGGATTGAAGCGAGTTATATCTTTCCCGTGAGGTAAATAAGTTCCTCCATATTTATTGCTTAAAAATTTAGTATTAATAGTAATAGCATCTGCATATTTAATTAGTTTTTGAGTCCATTTTAAATACCATTGATATTGGGGATTTCTAAATACACCATCAGGTTTAATGATATCTCTTAACAGTTGTTTGGGTTTAACATAATATTTCCAGTTATCTCCCCCAAACCAACTCATTTCCCAATCATCAATATCTAAAATAACAGGTTTACGACTCTGTAGCTTTTTTAATATAGCAATTCCTAAGCTAGTGGGTCTAGGTTTCACCGCATAAATAATATCCCCATCAATTTTTTGCAATAATTGCCAAATCTTTAAAATAAATTGAGGATAATCACTACCTGGTATCCATTCAACCTTTAAATAAGAAGGTGGTGGTGGATAAAGGGGTTGACGGAAAGCAAACCCCAAAACTGTTACATCATAGTCGAGTTTTTGCAAAACTTCCGCTAATAAATAAACCCGAGTCCCCCCTCCTCCCGATAAATCTGGTGCCAGCACAGAAATTTTCTTTTTCATTGACTTTAACAGATAATTTTAAGAATTAACATCATTTTCTTTGAGTTTTGTATGATAAAGACTACAACCCTTAATGTCAATAAAGATCAATCAGAATTGAGTTAAAGAATTTGTAAAAGTCATAACAGAAAATATTATCTAAAAGATGCTTAATGATTCATATTATTTAAGTTGCTGATTTAACCAACTTAGATACCCTTGACTTCCTTCTACAATCGGTAAACTAATAATTTCAGGAACATCATAAGGATGAATTTCAGTGATGGTATTTTCTAGGGTTTGATAATTGTTTTGGCTACTTTTGATTAAACAAATCCATTCTTCATCGAGACAGAGTTCATTTTTCCAATAATAATGACTACTCATAGGGCCTAGAATTTGAATACAACCTGCTAGTTTTTTTTCTAACAAAGTTTTAGCGATTTGATGGGCATCTTCTTTATTTGATGTTGTTGTAATCACAACAATAAAGGGTGAATCCATAAACGATTTTTATATCTCACTTACAGTTAACTTTGAATATTGAACAACTAACAATCTAGATTATACCAGAATAAAATCAAGTGACCATATAATGGTTCTGCATTTTGTCATAATGAGTTACAATTTTCTCGAATCTATTTATTTTAAAAGATTAGCTTATGGTGACATCAAAATCTACAGTGGGGCGTTTTTCCCGTTTGAGTCTTGCTCAAAAATTAATGTATCTTGGTGGATTAATTACATTATTTTGGTTATTTATCGCCTTATTTGCGCCTATTTTACAAGCAATTGGCTTTCTGCAAGATCCCACGGATTTATTAAGTAATATTCCTGGAGAATCTCCGAGTTTCCGTCATTGGTTCGGCACAAATGTTAGAGGATATGATGTATTTTCTCGGACGCTTTTAGGTTCACAAGCAGCTTTAAAGGTGGTTTTTTTAGCCACCTTTTTATCCATGTTAATCGGTGTACCTCTTGGCTTGATTAGTGGATATTTAGGGGGAAAAACTGATAAAATATTATTGTTTTTCATGGATACTATTTATACTATTCCTGGTCTATTATTGTCCGTAACTTTGGCTTTTATTTTGGGACGGGGAATTTTGAATGTAGCCATTGCCGTTAGTATTGCATACATTCCTCAATATTATCGAATCGTTCGTAATCATACCACCAGTGTTAAAAATGAGTTATTTATCGAAGCAGCAAAAGCCATGGGAGCAACCCCTACCCGTGTTTTATCTCGCTATTTATTTTTAAATGTTATTCAAAGTGTTCCAGTAGTCTTTACCTTAAACGCTGCTGATGCTATTTTAGTATTAGGGGGTTTAGGCTTTTTGGGGTTAGGATTACCCGAAGAAGTTCCAGAATGGGGTCATGATCTCAAAGAAGCCTTACCGGACTTATCAACCGGTATTTGGTGGACAACTTTATTCCCTGGAATGGCCATGACATCGATGGTTGTGGGATTATCTTTTATCGGGGAAGGGATTAGTGAAATGTTTAACCCGACTTTACGCAATAAACGATGAAAATTAAGGATATTGGGGAACAAGGACTGCTCAAAAAGTTAAAGTCTTTTTGTCCCCATGATATAATTGGGGATGATGGGGCAGTATTATCTATCGATCCTCAACAACAATTAGTGGTTACCACTGATGTTTTAGTCGATGGGATACACTTTAGCCAAACCACAACCCCCCCTGACTCGGTGGGTTGGCGTGCGATCGCTGCTAATTTATCTGATCTCGCCGCCATGGGAGCTACTCCTGTGGGAATTACTGTGGGGTTAAGTTTACCTGGAAATCTTGCGGTTGACTGGGTAGAACAATTGTACGAAGGCATGAGCCATCTGTTAGAAGAATATAACACACCCATTGTGGGGGGCGATATTTGTCGCTCTGAAGTGACAACGGTTAGTATTACTGCTTTAGGTCAAGTTTACCCCCATCACATTATTAAACGCTCAACTGCTCAACCGGGAGATGTTATTATCACCACGGGATATCATGGTATGTCACGAGGAGGGTTAGAATTATTGCTCAACCCTAGTTTAGCCAACCATCTCGGCCAAGACATTCAGGATAGACTGATTAAGGCGCATCAATACCCTAAACCCCGTTTAGACTTGCTTCCCCATCTTTGGGAGATTATGGATACTCATACCATTACCGGGATGGATAGTAGCGACGGGTTAGGAGATGCCGTTGTACAGATGTGTGCCATGAGTGGGGTGGGCGCACAGATACAGTTATCCTCTTTACCATGCGTATCTATATTATCACAGTGGTTTAGTTCAGAGCAAGCCTTAAATTGGGTGTTATATGGGGGAGAAGATTTTGAATTAGTCTTATGTTTAGCCGAAGAAAAAGCACAGAAACTGGTTGAGATCATAGGAAAAGAAGTCAAAATTATTGGCAAAATTGTCGAAGACAAATCGGTAAAATTAATAGATGGAAAACAACAGCAGTCTCTAAATTTAACTGAAAGTTTTCAGCACTTTTCTTAAGAGTCATTATCTCTTAGCCATCTAAAGTATTAGGTAAAAGAATGAATTTATTTGTTTCAATTCCTCCCACATCGGTCATTTTATTACGAACAGGAGAACATATAACATTAGTCTTAATTGCCATGATAGTGTCCACTGGAATAGGTATTCCTTTGGGAATTATAATGAGTCGCTATCCCAAACTAGCCAATCCTATTTTATTAGTAACCAATGCAGTGCAAACCATTCCGAGTTTAGCCTTGTTTGGCTTTTTAATTACCGTCCCTTTTTTAGGAGGAATTGGAAAAAGACCTGCAATTATTGCTTTGATTTTATACGCTTTGTTACCGATTATCAAAAATACTTATATTGGTATTACTCAAATTAAAAAAGGAGTCAAAGAAGCCGGCAAATCCCTAGGATTAGATCCGCTGAAAATTTTGTTTTTAATTGAATTACCTTTAGCCTTAAAAGTTATTTTAGGAGGGGTAAGAATTGCTGCAGTTATTTGTGTTGGAATTGCTACGATTGCAGCAGCTATAGGAGGAGGAGGGTTAGGGGTTTTTATTTTTAGAGGACTGTCTACCGTCGATAATACTATGATTTTAGCTGGTGCTATTCCTTCAGCTATTATTGCTCTATTAGTAGATTGGGGACTGGGTTGGTTAGAAAATAATTTGACACAAACGGATACAAAAAAGAAAAAAAATAAACAAAAGTTTTTAGCTATTTTTCTTTTAATTGTCTCATCTATATTTATGGTTTTCAGTTTTATTAATCAATCACAAGGACAGATTATTATCGGTTCAAAAAATTTTACTGAGCAAATTATTTTAGGAGAACTATTAGCTCAACAAATTGAAAATAATAGTGATTTAAAAGTAGATCGTCGCTTTAATTTGGGGGGAACCTTTATCTGTCATGAAGCAGTTAAAGCACAAGAAATAGATGGCTATGTCGAATATACAGGAACCGCTTTTACTGCTATTTTAGAACGAAAACCCATCAGTGATCCTAATCTTGTTTATCAAGAAGTCAAGGAAGTTTATGATCAAGAATTTCAATTAGAAGTAATGCCATCTCTCGGATTTGAAAATACCTATGCTATTTTAATTAGAGAAGAAGATGCCACAAAATATAACATTGAAACGATTTCCGATGTTGCTAAATATACCCCTGAATGGACAGCAGGATTTAGTTATGAATTTTTAGCCAGAGAAGACGGTTATCCTGGACTTTCTAAGACCTACAATTTGCAATTTGCCCGACAACCTAAGACCATGGAATTAGGCTTAATGTATCGTGCATTAGCAGAGAATAATGTTGATTTAGTAGCCGGAAATTCTACCGATGGACTAATTAGTGTTCTTAAGTTAGAGATGTTAGAAGATAATAAAAATTATTTTCCTCCCTACGAAGCCGTTCCCGTTTTTAACCAAGAAACATTAGAAGAATATCCCAATTTAAACAATATTATACAACAATTATCAGGACAAATTTCTTCAGAAGAAATGCAACAACTTAACTATCTGGTTGATCAAGAAAGACAGTCAGTTAATAAAGTAGTTGAGGATTTCTTAAATGAGAAAAATTTAACCTAATCTAACTTGTTTACCTTAGTTAACAATTGGGGGTCAGCAAAGGTCTAAAAAATTGTTATAATAATGAAGACTGAAAGCCATTGAATTAATTGATAAGGTTTTAAGTAAAAAATGATTAATCAGTATGCACTAAAAAAAATAATTCAAGGAGTAATGATCTTATCATTTTCCCTAATTTTCTTAGACTCATTTAAAAGTGCGATCGCCAATGAAAACCCATCGAACTTGAGTCAAAATCAAGAAGAAAATCAAAAGAAAAACCCCTTAATAGGAACAGAATGGCAATTAATGGATTGGACTGAAAATCAAGCCTTAACTAAAGAAAACTCTACCATTGCCTTTCAAAAAGATGCCCTTTCAGGCAGTGGAAGTTGTAACCGTTATACCGCAGGATATGGGGTTCAAGAAAATGCGATGAAAGTCGGTTTAATTGCTGCAACTCGTAAAGCTTGTACTGAAGAAATAATGAATCAAGAAATGTTATTTTTAGGAGCTTTAGAAGGGGCAAAAATTTATAGTATTAATGCACAAGGACAATTACAAATTGCTTATATTAAACAAAAAGAGATCGGTATCTTAAAATTCAAAAAATAAATAATAATGATAGTAAAATTATAGAAAAAAACGTTTATATTAGTCCTGAAACCATAGATTGTATAGGTGTTTCCCGTCAACAATGTTTAAAAATCAAAGAAAATTTAGAAGATGACTGGACATTATTCTATGGTTCCATTGAAGGATTTGACTACGAACCTGGCTATTTTTATGAGTTAAAAATTGTTCAAAAAAAAAATTAAATCCCCCGGCTGATAGTAGTAGTATTCAGTGGTCACTGATTGAAATTATTAGCAAAAAAGAAACGAAAGAAAGAACAAAAATATGGTTAGATGAGCAACTCAGTAATTGGAATGATATAGGAAAAAAGATTCCTAATGCACCAAAAATAGATGCTGAACTCCCCAGTATCGATAGGTGTAAAGACCAACTAAGAGAAGCCAAAACCCCCGCAGAAAAGGCTATTATTAAAGCCGGTTGGGAGTTATTTGGTCCGAGACAAACCTACGATGACACCACAGTCATAACCGCCATGAGTGGAGTGGATGGAATGTGTCGTCCATTGGGTTATCAAGGGTTTGTTTTTGTCGGAGAACAATTTGCCGGAACCCTATCCCCTCAACCGATGAACTCTCGAACCGATGGGGATATGGCGCGGATTTTTTTAACCAGTCCTTCTCGTTTATGGGTAGAATATAAACGCTATGATAACGATGATCCCTTATGTTGTCCTTCTGAGATGAATCAGGTATGGTTTAACATTGAAGCCAAAAATGCTAAACCCCTTTTAATTCCCACCGAAGTCATGACAGAAGCATAATCCATTATTTGTTAAATAAGTCTTAAAAATAAATGATGGTTTTAAGAGAAAATTTAACCTTATTAAAGAAGACACTGTTGGTAATTAGCCGTTAACAAATTCTCTTTAAATTTAAGTTATGCCTCAGAAAAGCTGTATTAACATTGAGGTAAGAAAAATAATTTGAATGAGGATAGCTCATGCGTTATGCAGTAATTATTGAAAAGGGAAGATTTCATTACGGTGCTTATGTTCCTGATATACCCGAATGTTCTGCCGTTGGAAACACAGTAGAAGAGGTAAAAAAATCCATTTATGCTTCTATTTCTAATCATCTTAACGGTTTACAAGCAGAAGGTAATGAGTTTCCTAATGCTAAAACCCTATGTGAATATGTAGAAGTGAGTTAAATCAATTTAAGGAGCGATCGCTATTATTTGATTATTGTTCGATTGCTCCTTATCCTTCAAAGATCACTTAATTTGATAAAACCATTATAATCCTATGATTTCTTGATTTCCTTCTATCACTTCTCCAATTTCATAAGCATCAATTTCTTGACTTTGAAACCATTTTATGATGTTATTTGATTCACTTTTGGGAACAATAATCACAAAGCCAATCCCCATATTAAAAGTATCAAACATGGCAGAAGTTTTGACGTTTCCCATATTAGCAATCCATTGAAAAATGGGTAAAATCGGCCAAGTTTCGGGATTAATTTGTATAGATTTATTTTCTCCTAAACAACGGGGTAAATTTTCAGGTAACCCCCCTCCTGTAATGTGGGCCATTCCCTTAATTTCTATCCCTGAGTTTAACGCTTCGAGAATGGGTTTAACATAGATTTGGGTAGGCGTTAGCAGCATTTCTCCTAACGTTTGATCCCCTAAACTATCGAAGCGATCGCCCCAATTAAAACCATTCACTTCAACAATTTTCCGCACTAAACTAAAGCCATTACTATGAACCCCACTACTCCTTAAACCGATAGCCACATCACCAGTATTAATTTGCGATCCATCGAGGAGTTTACTTTTTTCGACCACTCCCACACAAAACCCTGCCACATCGTATTCACCCACCCCATAAAACCCAGGCATTTCTGCGGTTTCCCCTCCTAATAAAGCACAACCACTGAGATGACATCCTTCGACTATTCCTGTTACCACATCACTTAATTGTTGAGGGTTTAATTTTCCTGTGGCCAAATAATCTAAAAAGAATAAGGGTTTGGCCCCAGAGGTTAAAATATCATTGACACACATGGCCACTAAATCAATACCAATGGTGTGATGACGATTTAAAGCATGAGCAATTTTTAACTTAGTCCCCACGCCATCAGTTCCCGAGACCAACACAGGATTTTCATAACCTGTAGGTAACTCAAAATAACCGCCGAAACCCCCTAATCCCCCTAATACTTGAGGATTATAGGTGCTTTCTACAGAACGACGAATTTTATCGACAAAGGAACGACCGGCCTCAATATTAACCCCTGCGTCTTGATAGTCCATACAACACTTAAGAAACTTGGATAAGTTGCACTCAGTCATTGTAACTGATATCGTCTCAATCATCTGAGGAAAATGCTACACAGACCCTTAAAAAACAACATTAAAGCAAAGGTGTCATAATTAAATAATTTATATCTGTATCCTCTGTTAAAGCACCTGATAACCTTATGTCTTTTAATCTTAATCAAGTGGAAATATCAATTATTGTGCCTTGTTATAATGAGGAGGAAGGTCTTGATCTGCTCTTTAAAAGACTCTTTACAGTATTAAACCAGCTCGATTTATCTTATGAGATTGTCTGTATAGATGATGGGAGTCAAGATCGAACCCTAGAACGTTTAATTGACTATCATCGTCGTTATCAGGCCGTCAAAGTTATTAGTCTTTCTCGTAATTTTGGAAAGGACATTGCTTTAACCGCAGGGTTAGAAAATGCTCAAGGACAGGCGATTATTCCTATTGATGCTGATTTACAAGATCCCCCTGAGTTAATTGAACAGTTGATTGAGAAATGGCGACAGGGCTATGATGTTGTTTACGGAAAACGTCGCTCACGACAAGGGGAAAGTTGGCTTAAAAAAACAACCGCTAACGCCTTTTATCGGATTATTAGTCGTATCAGTAGTGTTCCCATTCCCCGTGATACGGGAGATTTTCGTTTATTAGATAGACGGGTGGTAGACGCGATCAAAACCATGCCGGAACGAACTCGTTTTATGAAAGGGTTATTTGCTTGGGTTGGATTTAAACAGACTTACATCGTATACGATCGCCCTAACCGACTCCAAGGAACCACCAAATGGAATTACTGGAAGTTATGGAATTTTGCCTTAGATGGCATTACTTCGTTTAGTTTAGTGCCTTTAAAAGTTTGGAGTTATTTAGGGTTATTTTTATCCTTGTTAGCTTTCACCTATGGCAGTTTTCTGATTATTAGAACGATTATTTTAGGGATTGATGTACCTGGATATGCGTCTTTAATGGTGACTATACTCTTTATTGGAGGGGTACAGTTAATTACCTTAGGAATTCTCGGAGAATATTTAGGTCGTATTTACGAAGAAACCAAACAACGCCCCCTTTATTTAGTTCGAGAACGTTATGGGTTTAATAATCATGGGTTATCTGAAGTAGTCAAACACAAATAAGCAACACTACATTAATCCTTGTTAATCTTTATTCGGGGTTTATCTGTAATTCCGTAGATTCCTCTCTTAGAGATGTACTAAAAAAGTCCCGAAAGTAATGTAATTTCACAGAGTTAGTTAACTTTGACCTAAGTCGTGTAAAATAGCTAGGTGTCGTTTAATATAATAGCAAAAAATAGTTTAAACCAATTTTTACAATGAAGAGAAAAGGTTATTTTGGGTCAATAGATATAGTGATTACTGTCCTTCTTTCTTTGATATCATTAGTGGTAATCATTAACTATAATGTGTTAGAAACCCATGATGGTTATGCACACCTTGTTTGGGGATATTATTGGAATCAACAGTTTGCTCAAGGGCAGTTAATGCCTAAATGGTTTGAATCAGCCTTTGATAGTTTAGGTTCTTGTTCTTTCATTTTTTATCCTCCCTTATTTCGCTCTTTAAGCCTTCCTTTTTCTGGGTTTTATTCACTTCCTAGTCAATTATTAAAAGGTAGTTATGTCCTTGTTATTCTTTTTAACGCTTTAGGCATTTTTTTATTAGCTCGCACTCTCTTTAAAAAAAATTCCTTAGCTAGTTCTTTAAGCATATTTTTAGGAATTTTTAATCCTTATTTGATTATCTCTTTGTTAAAGCGAGGGGCGGCTGCTGAAATTATGGCTATGGCTCTTCTTCCTTGGCTCATGCTTGTCCTCTATAGAGCTTTGAATAAAAATAGTCTTCTGACTTATCTTCCCGTTAGTCTAGTTTTTAGTGCTTTATTCGTCAGTCATATTCCTTCCTGTGTCACAATACTCTCCTCTTATCTGATTGGTACTTTAAGTTTAGTTATTTTTCGTAAAATGAAGCTAAAAATAGCATTATTTTACTTAATTATTCCCCTTGGAATTGGCTTATTAACTTCCGCTTTTTATGTGATGCCTGTGATTGCTGACATGGATCTCGTTTCAGCAGGGGGACTTCAACCCTATCATAATCGATTGTTAGTTCAGGGTTTTCTTGACTTTAAGTTACGTCTTTCCCCTAATCCTTGGGAACAAACTCTTGTTAAAGCTTTTGCCTTGAATGGATTAATTTTGTTAGCAACCTTGATTATTGGTCGTCCCTGGCAAAAAAATACCACTAAAAATCAAATATTGACCTTGCAAATGGTAATGGTTGCTTTTGCTTTATTTATGATGACTGATTTATCTTTATGGGTTAGTGAAACTATATCCGTTTTTCAGAAAATTCAGTTTCCTTGGCGTTTCTTAGCGGTCAGTTCTTCCCTTTGTCCTTATTTGTTTGGTTATACGGTTGAAACGGCTACCGAAAAATTTCCTATCTTAAAAAAGAAAGTAATTATCCTCGCTTTTTGCACGGCTCTTTTTATAGTTGTTTATAAAAGTGCTAATCTTTACTTACTAAAATTTGATTTAACCAGTTTAAACAATGTGGATAATTTAATCGTAAATAGGACAGAAATTTCTCAGGAATTATTAGCTAAAAAAGAGTATGATCAAGAGGTTAATTATTATTTTATAAGTCTGGACAGAAGAAAATTTTATCTTAATAACGATTTTCAATATATTCAAACTGATGTCGGAGAATACCTACCAAAAACTGTATCTCAAGATAATTGGGTTGATCCAGGAGAAAAAGGTAGAGGTCGGAAACTTCCACCAATTTATGATAAAAAGGTTAAATTAATGGAAGGAAAGGGTCAAGTTTCTGTACAATCTTGGACTCCGGGAAAAAGAGAAGTTAGTATTAGTAACTCTACCAACATTATTGTGAATCTCAAAACATTTTATTATCCAGGATGGTCTATTCAGGTGACACCACCCCTCAAAGATATAGAACAAAGAGATTTTTTCTTACCCTCTGAAAATGGTTTAATGCAACTACAACTTCCCCCAGGAAACTATCAAGTTAAAATTTGGTATCAAGGCACGATGGCAGAACGTTTAGGGATAATTGTCAGCCTTATTAGTATAGTGTCTTTGCTATTTTTACTGAGCAAAGGATTCCGAGAATCTAATACTAATATATTTAAAAAATTTACTTAATATTTCTAATCCTATAGCCATGTCTACTATAGGATTAGAAATTTAATCAGCTTGCAGAAATTTTAAATAACTTTCACTCAACTCTTTAACCGCTAACTCATACAATTGTTGACCGTGTTCAGGGGTGGCTAAAGCAGGATTAGACCCCATTCTGCCATCAGGATAATGGGCGCGGAAATCTTTGGCTCCATAGATAGGATAACCGGAATTAACATCGGGAGATAAATCTGCTTTTTTAATGGAGTCAGGATAAACAAATTGAGTCACCGCTACTTCTGAGGGGGTGGCGTGAGATCCTTCTTGATCGCCATAGAGTTCTTTGGCTTTTTGATAGACAGATCGACACATAAACCAATTGCCTACTGTAGCGCGAACTTGCTCAGCTTGGGGAATATTGAGACTCGATAAATGGTAATAGGTTTCCGAAAAAGCAGCTTTTAAAGGAGAAATATTACCCCCATGACCATTAATAAAAAAGTAGCGAGTAAATCCGGCTTGAGTCAAATGGGTTAGATAATCAAGGATCACTTGAATGAGGGTACTGGGCCGCAGACTCATGCTGCCAGGAAAAGCAGTATGGTGTAAGGCCATTCCGACGTTGATGGTCGGACCAACAATGGTTTGGGTTTGTTCTCCCACTCCTTTGGCGATCGCCTCAGCACAAATCGCGTCGGTGCCAATCAATCCAGTGGGTCCGTGTTGTTCAGTGGAACCAATGGGAAGAATGATCCCAGTATTGGTTTGTAAATAGTCTTCGACTTCGGGCCAGGTCATTAAATGTAGCAACATGGAGATTCAATGGTATAACAATGATGAGGATATTTTTAATCCTAGCGGTTTCGTTGTGTTGTCTATCTTGGCATAGAATCAAAAATCAGATTAATTATGTTGTCTTTCGATACCCCTCAAATTCCCTCTAACCCCTCTGTTGTTAATACTCACCGCATCCTTGTGGTAGAAGATGAAGATGTCATTCGCGATATGATCGTTTTGGCTTTAGAAGATGAAGGCTACGAGATCACCGCCGTGAGTGATGGACGCAGTGCCTTAAATTTATTACAAGAAGAAAACAAAAATTCCAAGACAACGGAAACAGAATTTGATCTATTAATTCTAGATTTGATGTTACCCCAAGTCAACGGGTTAGATATCTGCCGTTTATTGCGTTATCGGGGCAATATTATCCCCATTTTGATCCTCAGTGCCAAAGCCAGTGAAACGGACCGTGTCTTAGGCTTAGAAGTGGGGGCTGATGACTATTTAACCAAACCTTTCAGTATGCGAGAATTAGTGGCTCGTTGTCGGGCTTTGATTCGCCGTCAAAACTTAACCAATTCTTCTGCTAGTTCGGTAAAACAATTTCGCGATATTACCCTTTATACCCAAGAATGTCGGGTCACCGTGGGAGAGCAAGAAATTAGCCTTTCTCCTAAAGAATATCGCTTACTCGAACTGTTTATGAGTTATCCCCGTCGGGTTTGGTCACGAGAACAATTAATTGAAGAGATTTGGGGACCTGATTTTTTAGGGGATACTAAAACCGTTGATGTTCATATTCGTTGGTTACGGGAAAAATTAGAAAAAGATCCCAGTCAACCAGAATATTTAATTACCGTTCGGGGGTTTGGTTATCGGTTTGGTTAGTTGATTATTGCTCCCTTGATAAAATAGCTTCCATTTCCTGAAATTCTGCCAGACTTTTTTCCGCTGCTTCTTGGTCTAAAATACTTAGGGCAAATCCGACATGAACAATGACATAGTCATCGATTTTCACCTCAGGAACATAAGCTAAACTGACTTCTTTAATCACTCCCCCAAAGCTTACTTTTCCCTTTCTTAATAAAGGCTCATCTTCGCTAATACTAACTACTTTTCCAGGAACAGCTAAACACATTTTTTTGTCTCGTTCAATTGAACATTAAACCTTAACACTTTTCTTGTAACACAGGTTTTCAAAAAAAACTGTAATTAAAGGCTCTAATATCTTATTCTTAATAAGTTTTTAAACAAGAAGGCTCTACTTATTTTTAGTAGAGCCTTCTAGAAAATGGAAAAAACTATTTTAAAGGATCAAAAATGCCTTATTCTCCATTTTCTCTCAAGTTAACCCTCTTGTTCAATATAGATAAATAAAAGTCCCATGACCACGATTGGCATGAGCCAAGTGACAACGGGAATTAAAATCCAGGGCAAGTAAGAAGCTGCGTAAGCACCATTCATGTGATTTTTCTCCTGTCAGTTGTTTTGTGAATTGAGTCAAGCACTTTTGCGAAAATTTGAAATTCTGAAAATCGAATTAAACCGTTTTCAGCGATGGTTAGTTAACTAAGCCACGGAAAATTGCATCAATACTAGAAAACTTATCCAGCAAGAAATAAGCCATAAAAGCACTGCCTGTGCCACCTAAGAAAAAGCCACTCGCAAAGAGACTCCAACCTTCAGAGGTTTGCATGGCATCGGTTCCAGGGGCACATTCATTGGCACTCTTGAGAGAAACTAAACCATGAGCATTGAGTCCGATGGTTCCGATAATAACGATGGCAACTGCTGTTAAGAAGGCAGCTAAATAGGGATCGGCCGGAAAATCACGGTTAGTCCCGAAAACCACTTCAGGCCCAACTAAGAAATAACCATGAGCCAGGCCAACTTCTAAACCCCGTGCAAGAGGAGAAAGTCCTTTACGATAAATGGGTAGATTGTTGATGAAAGCTCTTGTAAAGCCAGAGTCAGAGATAGGGGTTGACAAATGACCAACAAAGGGGTCATCTTTGTAGGCTTTAACCATCTGGGTGTATCCAGTTTCTGCCATTGTTCTTGAGTCCTCCTAATTTGGGTGAATAAGATAGCTTGACTTGTAAGATTACATTTTAGGCAAGTAAGGGACAAGGGAAGGTTAATTTTGCCTTTAACGTAAAAAAAATTCATTAATTTTTGTATCTAAGTAAAGATTCTTTACATTTTGACCTGAAAAGGAACAAGAAAAGCGGTAAAGTTAAGAACTGGTAAGCAATCATCACAATCAAACAATTGATCATAATGGATATTATTAAACCGGGTGGAGATCCTCAAATCGGCAATTTAGCCACTCCCGTTAATTCTTCGAGGTTGTCTCTGGCGTTTATCAGAAATTTACCAGCTTATCGCCAAGGATTATCCCCTCATCGTCGTGGGTTAGAAGTGGGGATGGCTCACGGTTACTTTCTCTATGGACCGTTTGCTCTTCTCGGTCCTTTGCGTAACACTGACTACGCAAGCACGGCGGGTTTATTATCGGCCGTTGCGCTCATCTCTATTTTAACGATTGCTTTATCTTTATATGCTTCGGTGGACGTAAGCAAACCAGTAGAAACCTTAACCACTCCGGAGGTTCCTGAAGAGTTCGCCACCTCTGTGGGTTGGGGGGAATTTGCTAATGGTTTCTTTATTGGTGGTTTAGGGGGAGTGGTTTTTGCCTATCTTCTCGTTAAACTCCCATTTTTGACCTAGTGCAAAAATCTTAGGTTTCACGTTTTGTTTAGGGGTGAATCCCTAAACAAAAATCAACAGTTCGGACAACACTGTTGATTTTAAGCAAGGATATGGGGATGTTTTGTTGAATGGTAAGGTTAACTGTATTCGCAACATTTAAGCCATATTTTGAAGTTCTTGTGAGGATAAGCTATCAATGATGCTTGAAGGTTCATTTTGGTCTTGATATTTGATCAAGTTCGCTAATTCCTGTAATTGACTGATGGCTTCTGCTCCTTCTAATTTCATTAATTCGCGATCGTCTCGCATTTCAGTCCAGGTAATCCCATAGTCAGATACTAGAAATCGGATCAAGTGATCTTTGCCTAAACTTACCATAAATGAGGCACTGTTCATTTCCCCACCACAGGTATAGCAAGAAGCTAAATAACCGCGATTTTCTAGGACAATAGCTAATGCTTGTAGGTTCATTACTAAATCCTTAACAAAATCACGATGCTGTTGAGCTAATCGAGTAAACACGTCTTTTCCTCCTGATAACACTCCTCATTATAAAACTTTAATACTTTTTTAAGATTGTAATTTAGCGATTAAAGATGCAATTTAATATAAGGAAGAACAATTGATAAGCTGGACTCATCATCAACTAGGCTAACCTAGTTTTTCTTAATTGCCTAGTATCAAGAGTTACACTATGAAAATTGTCCTAATCTCTTTAGATTTGAAGTAATAGCAATTTTTTTCTCTAAGTCGCTTCATACCTAAGTTTTCAAAAAATTTAACAAGAATTTTTATCGTAACATCTCCGCCAAAAAGTTTACATTTATTATTCTTATAATTAAGATTGATGAAGATAATTGTTCAATTAACCTTTCCTTAATCACTTGGCAAATTTAGCGTCTCTTGCTAAGCTCTATCGGTAATTAGTCAAAAATATAACAGAATCCTTTGTGTGGTGTGGAGGCGTTCATGAAAGTATCTAATTCTCGTCCTTGGTTATTTATCCTAGAGTTTCTCTTGCTCACCAATGCGATCGCCATAGCGGCCGGTGTGGGGTTTGGTGCAGCATTACGTTTAAACAAACCAGAAGAACCGGGAGCAACGATATTCCATTCTGAACAATCGTTTCCTCCCCGTCAAGATTGGCCCGTGGGGAAGTCTTCTCAACCTTAAAACAGAATAAGCCCTTAATTTGAGCTAAAATATGGGGATGTAATCAATCATTTATTACTGATGGAAACATTAACATCCCTTGGTTTTTCAACCTATACACAATGGTCTATTATTGCCACTGTTGTCTTTTTCTTATTAGCTATTGTTGGTTTTATCTTTAAGTGGGGAATTCGGTTTCGATTAGTAGGAATTACTGGTTTTATGATCGTCCTAACCGTAGGATTATTTGGCTTGGGATTAGGTTTATTTGAACGCACAGAAATTCCTGGAGCGGTTCGTTTTTCTCGTGTCTATGATAATGGAGGGAATCAAGTTGTCATTGTGGTTAAACCTTCTATTACAGAAACCGAATTAGAAGCGACGTTAAAACAAGCGGCTAATGATTATTTTTCCTATGGAAGAACAGCAGGAGCAGATAATCAATTAACCATTCGGGCCCGGACATTAGTCCATCCAGAATCGGGTAAAAGTTTACCTTTATATATCGGCCAAGTCAAGCGATCGCTATCCATGAGAGAGGATGAAAATATGGACATTGATATTGATAAAAAGCAAATGCAAGAGTTATCTAAATATCAAGACACTGTTAAGGGTTAATGGTAGATAAGCGAATTCTATCTTGATCAAAAGTAATCTTTTGTTCTCCGATTTCAACCTTGGCTGTCATCCCCGATCCTGTAATGTTTAACGAGGGTGGGGATTTTTTTTGCACTGTCATAATAACAAAAAATTCTTCTCCTCCTCTGGCGATAATTTTAGTGCCTTCTTCAGTTTTTTCTGTCGTAATATTGACCGATTTGGGGACAATAAAGGTTCCTTTCAGGGTTGCTTGAGTTTCACCTTGGATCAGAAAACTATTATTATCAACGGTTACCTTTCCTGGGGTGTGCATTATCCATACTTTTTCTTTAAACTCTTCAGCTTGATTGTTACCAATAAAACGATCAACTAACACAAATAAACCAGGAACTCCTGAAGCATTACTATAATCTACAGCAAAAGAACGTAAACCAGCAATTCCGACGGGGGGTTTGCTATTTTTGCGCCAATTGGTATTAGTTTGTAGGGTAACAATTCCTGATCCATCAGGATTAGAAACAAAAAAGAGGGGTTTAGCGGTTTTCCACGGGGAACTTTTAGGTAAAATAACTACATTTTCTTCTTGCCATTTTGTGGTAGATTCACCCGCTTTTGCCCAAGTTTCTCCTAATCCAGAAATGCGAAAACTTCCCACATCAGGGAAATGCCAAGTCCCTCCGATTTGTTCTTTTTTTAAGTAAATATTAGCGACAAAATCATCTTCATTTTTCCATTGATTTCTAAAATTATAGAAACCTTTTTTCTGATCAACAAAATTATAGTTAAAGAGTTTAATAGGATTTTGAGGATTATTATCCTTATTTTTACTATAAAAAGTCAAGATAAAAGGAGCATAATGAGGTAGAGTAATCCCGAAAGTTTGATCACCTTTTAATCCTGAATATTGTTCAAAAATTGGAACAATTCCTGGCAGAAATTCTTGAGGAAGAGTAACTAAACCTGCGGCAAAAATAGCCGATCCTGCATAGTGACGATGTCTTCCATAAGCAGTAATCTTTAACTTATTATTATCAGGGATCATTCGCATTAAATAATGGGGTAAAATCCATTGAGCCGGTGAACCTTTAACTAAGTCTTTTCCCATTATATTCTTATAAGCTTGTAAAAAAGGAAATACTGTTAAAATTAAGGGTTCTGTTGTGTAGTGATCCCCTTCACTTCCGAAACCATAATTACCCAAAGCAGTGGTAAAATATCGTTTAATATTACGTTCGGCAGTCCTCATATAATGATATATTTCATCATTAGATAGATTGGGTTCATTTAAAATAGCTAAAGCAGCTAATCCGGCGGCACTTCTTGCTCTTGCATTCCAGTTACTGCCGGCATTACTATTCCAACCATTATTAGGAGAATCTCCTTTAACTAATTGTTCCGTTTGGGCTGCTAACCAACGGGTTACAGTGGTTATTTTTTCTTGATCCCAGAGAGGATAACAAAAGTCATAAGCTAAAGCAACACCTGTTACAATAGGAGACTGTTCTAATAATCTTTTGCCAGGATTTTCTATCGATTTTTTTACTATTTTCCATCCCTTTTCAGCGAGTTCTTGATCATTATTAATTAAAGCTAAAAAACAGTATCCAGAACCATGATAACCACCAGTTGGCACATATCCATTATAATAAATAGGCTTTTCTAAATTATCTTTTAGTTGTTTGATAATAGCTTGTCCTTCTGGGGTTTTAACGGCTTCTTTTACCGATGGTAATTGATGCTTACGAAAGACAAGACGCGGATGTTCTTGAACCGTTACAGGTTGATGATTATTAATAGGAACTGGCCAAAAGGGTTGAATGTTACCAGTGACACTACCTTGTAAAAATTTTTGATTATATTTTCCTTGATAACTGCCAATAATTTTGTCTTTATGAGGAACTAAATCAATCTGATAAACTGCTGGTGATATTTTTGTATCCCAAGGATGAGAGCGAATATTCATGGTGATTTTTAATTGCCATGCTTCCTGAGAGGTTTTAGTTTTAATCTCCTTAATTGTTAATTGTTCTAAGTTATTTTTTTCTATGCTTCCTTGATGATCAACATCTTGATTAAATTTTTTTGCATATCCCCAAACTTCAGGTTCACATTTACCTTGATTACAGACTAAATCCAGGGTAATATTTTGATAAACAGGTTTTTCTTCCCATAATTTCCAAACCCCATGTTTTAAAGTTAAATGAATATTACCAGAAAGTTTTTTAATGTCAAAAGAATGTAAAATAGGAGCGTTAGAACCTTTCAATAAGAAAAGGATAAACGGTAATAGGATTAAATAACGTTGTTTCATTGAATTTGGGAAGGGCAAGAAAAAGTTGGAAAACAATAAAATAGATAGTAGAGGGTGTACAAAAACGGTACAATAGATTATAGTTATCTATACCCTAAGTATAGAGAATTTTGATCATATTATAGAGCAGATTGATAGTTGTTCTGAGCAGCTTAGATATTATTAGGTCATTTATGAATCAACAATCATCATTAAATCATCCTATTGTTGAAGAAAGTTTTAAAATTATTGATCGAGAAATTGGTCAACATAATCTGAATTTATTAGAATATCAAATTGCTCGGAGAGTTATCCATTCAACGGCGGATTTTGAGTTTATTAAGCTACTTAAATTTAGTCCTAATTCCATTAATATTGCCGTTGATGCTTTGAGACATCAAACCCCTATTATTACAGACGTAACAATGGTAAAACAGGGGATTGTTAATTTAGTCGGTAAAACTTTCAAAAATCCTCTGATTACAGCTATAGAAAAAGCCACTTATCCCCTTCCTGGAAAAACCCGAACCGAAACCGGTTTATTAGAATGTTATCAACAATATCCCCACGGAATTTATGTCATTGGTAATGCTCCCACTGCCTTACTTGCTTTGTGTCAACAAATTAAAGAAAAAAAGCTTAAACCCAGTTTAATTATTGGTGTACCTGTTGGCTTTGTTTCTGTATTAGAATCAAAAAAGACCTTAGAACAAATTGATGTGCCTCAAATTCGTGTAGAAGGTAGAAAAGGAGGTTCATCCGTTGCTGCTGCTATTATTAATGCTTTGCTCGTTTTAGCTTGGGAAAATGACGTTAAACCTTAAAATAATTTAAAATAAATGAATAATTTTTGAAAACTTGATTATTATTACTAGCAAGTATTTTAGATTTTTCAAGAATAATAAATACACTTAAGAGAGTGATGCTTTAGAGCAAAAAATGGTGAAAATAAAACAATGCTTATTCTTCCTTTGGTGTTAGATATTGCAATTGGTTTAGTTTTTATTTATATTAGTCTTAGCTTAATTGCTTCAGAAATTCAAGAAATTATTAGCACACTATTAGAATTTAGAGCCAAACATCTAAAGACTTCTATTCAGTATCTTTTAATGGGAAGTGATATAGATAGTGTCAATGAAATCAAACAAACGAAACAATTAATAGATGAATTATATGATAATCCTTTGATTAAAAACTTAAACCATCAAAGTCAGGGAAACCTATCATATTGGGTAAAAACAACCAATCCATGGAGAGTTGATACACCAACTAAGGTTAAAAATCAATTACTTAAACGACTCAATCAAGTCAAAGATATCGATTTAACAGAGTTTAAAAATGAGATGGAAGAAATTCTTAACAATAAGAAAATTCAGGAAAATTCTCTGGATGTAATTCAACTCAAGTTTAAACAAAAATTTAATCAATTATTACTTAAACAAAGTAATCAAACCAATAGACAAAAATTAGTTAAAATAAGAACAGAACTATTAGAAAATAAAACCTTACCCTCTTATATTCCTAGTGAGACATTTGCGACGACTTTATTAGAAAGCTTACAAATTCCTCAACTGACTCATTGTTACAGTTCTGATAAATTCAAAGGTGTGATAAAGAGACTGATTAAAAAGCTCAGTGAATTAGAGAATCTCGACTCAAGAAATCTTGAGAAGTTCATCAAAGAAACAAAAGAAATATATGATGATTTTTCTGATCAAAAATATAAATTAGAGGTTAGTCTTTTAAGAGTAAAAGCTAGATTAAATGAATTAATTCTAGATAATGATAATGACGAGACAACTCGCCAAAATTTGAAGAGTATAAAAAACACATTTTTTGAAGGAAAAAACTTTGAAATTCTTTGTCACGAACTGAAGCTAAATCTAATTTATATTGCTCAATTTTTAGAGCTAGATGGTTCAGAAATAAAAAGAGGAGAATTTGAAAAAAACTAATCATAATAAGCAGAAAACAAATAATGAAGAAGAATGGGAAAACACTGTTATTTTTAATAAATTTAGAGAACAGTTTAATAATGAGGAGGAAAAAAAGAAAAATGAACAAGTCCAAAAACAAATAAAATATGTTGTCGAGAAACTTCCTAAAAGTTTACAAAATAGTATGATTACCCTTGCTCACCGCGCGCAAACAAAAGTAAAAACAAGCGAACAAGATATTGAACAACTTTCTCAAGAAGTTGAAACTTGGTTTAATAA
>NZ_PRLH01000134.1 GCF_003013815.1 Cyanothece sp. BG0011
CATCATAACCAATAAAACTAGCAAATAAATCCAAATCTAGATTAAGGTAACAACTGACTTTGCTTAACTTTTGTATATTCTCCATTATTTAAGCTATAAACTGTTAATTTTTCCTTTTCCCAAAACCAAACTTCCTTAACACCTATACCTTTGTAAATCTCTAAAGAATTAAGACCACCGCTAGTAACAATAACTTCAATTGCTAAATCGGGAATATCTTTATTACCATAAAGACAATAACATTCATCTGGCTCAATTCCTCTGTTTATATTTTCTTTTTTTAATGTAGTTGAACCTAAAGGATAAAACTTAATTTCCTGCTCAAAAAAATAAGTTTCCAATAGCATTGCTATAATTTTTTTATCAAACTCATGACGACGACTCGGTGACATAATCGCTAAATTTTCCTCACAATATTTCAACCTAATTCCAGCATTATCTTCTAAAGATTGCAGTAAATTTTCATATTGTTGCCAACTAATATTATTAAACAAAAAAAATCTGCTCAGATTCACTCTCTTTTAATTTCACCAAATCAAACCAGAGTTTTGAGGTATGCTAATTTATCTGTTAGTAATATCATCATTGATTAATCTCCTCTTTTTTTATATTATAATATTAGCTTAATTCATTCTCCTTCTACGTAACGTTAGTTATCAAAACAAGTTTGTAAGAAATTTCTTCACTTTTTAGCTCCTTCTATCACCTTCTTGCCAATTTCTTGACCTACTTGTTTCATTGTATCGACAACTTTGATGACACTTTCCTTAGCAAACTGACCTATTTTTACACTCCTTTTTTAATACTTTGAGCGATAGGATTTCCTGCTAACCGACCGAGAACCCCACCTGCAATACCACCCAAAAGGGTTCCCACAGGGCCAAATATCGATCCTAGTATAGCCCCAATTTGCGTTCCCATTAACTGAGTTTGTAACTGTACCACTGCTTGAGTGACAGTACCAATAGCAGCAACAAAGTGATCATAAATGTAGTCCATTGCTTTATTGACTTGCATCTTACCTTGAGCCAATTTGTAGGCTACTTTAGCAATAGTAATTCCCATATCCACTACAATAGCAATTTGGGGAGCATCCATCCCCTCAAGTGCTTCCATAGGAACTTCATTATCAGCAACAATAACACCACAAGTGACCAATTTTTTTGCTACTAACTCACTATCATTCCCTAATTCTCCCTCAAAAACAATCCTTAGCAACTTGGCTTACATTTTGATTATTAGTGTCAAGATGTTCAACAACAGATTCAATCTGTTGCACACAAGAAAGGGTAGTGAGTAAAGAGTTATTTTGAACATTACCCAGTAACCCTTGTACCGCTTCTGTCTCCTCATCAATTCTCGTAATTTCCCCTGGTGATATTTCTGGAAAAAGTTCTACATTTTCATCTAATAAAGAACTGAGATGCTGATTATTAGAGTTAATTAATTCAGCTTGAATGGATTGAACAATTTCTCCAATTTTTCTGATATCTTTAATATTAGTAATGGCTTTGAGGTTTGCTTTTAACCAATTGACTTTTGATTTACCTTTCTTTTGAGCATTGGTTAAATCCCGATGATAATTTTCTAGAGAATCAATGGTATTTAAACCGAGATTAACCTCATCAATAACAATACTTAGCTCTTGTATTTTATCCCGTTGTTCAACAAAATTAGTGCAGAAAACTTCTACTTCTTTTTTGTCAACTTGCGTCATACTCAAGGAAGATTTCAGAGATGACGTTAGTAAGATATGCTTTTTCTTGAGGGGAGATAAGATCAGACATACTTAAATGACAACCCTGATGCACTATCTATTGAGGATGTCCCTCCTATCTTCAATTTTATTCGATTTTGGAGACCTTGCTCAATCAGAGGGAAAAATTAAATTTTCTTCTTTTTAAGACAATTTTAAGTAGTGGATTATTTTAACTAAAATGGTGGGTTTACGACGGATTATTATATTCTCGTAATAACCTGAATGATAGCCGTCTAACCCACCCTACTTTAATGCTGTTTAATTTTTATTCTTTTGAACCGTTAGGGATAATTGATTAATTATCCCTAAAAGCCTATTCCTTATTCAGCC
>NZ_PRLH01000140.1 GCF_003013815.1 Cyanothece sp. BG0011
TTTTATTATGCTGAAAATAAGCCTCCATCACTTGCCGTACCATGGGCGCGGCCACCGAACCGCCACCTCCGCCAGAATGCTCTGCAAAGGCAACCACCACAATTTCTGGGTTATCGTAAGGGGCAAAGCCACCAAACCAGGCATGAGACTCTCCTGGGGGGGCTTCTGCGGTGCCACTTTTACCGGCTGACGGGGGTAAACTCGGAACATTTAGAGCTTTTCCGGTTCCACTGGAAACCACGGCCCTCAGCCCTTCTCGTAGAATTTTCAGGGTACTGGGTTTAAGTTCCATCGAAGTGCGCCATTTTTCCAGGTCATCCTTTTCCTCAAAGAAATGAGGTTTTAAGCGATAACCTCCGTTGGCCGGCACTGCGAACATAATAGCCACTTGTAGGGGGGTAGCTTGGGTAAACCCTTGACCAATGGACATATTCACCGTGTCCCCGTCGGTCCATTCCCAATCATAATTTTCCATTTTCCATTCATTATCGGCAATTAAGCCGGCTGCCTCTTCTCCGAGTTCAATGCCCGTTTTAGACCCAAACCCATAAAGACGGGCGTATTTAATGAGGGTTGGCCCCCCCACGCCGCGGCCAATTTGACCATGAAAGGTGTTACTACTCCAGGCCATCGCCCTGACATAACCCATCGGTCCAAAGCCGGCCCGATTCCATTCTCCGAAGGCGGTTCCTCCTACGTTGAGATAGGCGAAGGTACTTAACACCGTATCGGGGGGATATTTGCCCGATTCCATGCCGGCGGTGGCGGTGACGACTTTAAAAGTAGAAGCGGGGGGAAAGCCCCTTAAAGCGCGGTTAACGAAGGGATTTCCTTTCTTTTGTAGCCGTTTCCAGGTTTGGGGGGTGATTTGAGTCGAGAAAATATTAGGGTCAAAGGTCGGGTTACTGGCCATGGCCAGAACCCCTCCCGTTTGGGGGTTAAGGGCAACCACTGCCCCAATACGTTCTCCTAGGGCGGCTTCTGCTGCTTTCTGTACGTCGAGGTCTAGGGTTAGGGTGACATCTTTACCGGGTTGGCCGACTTTTTGGCCTAAGACTTTCATCACTTTACCGGCCCCATCCACTTCTAATTCAATGCCGCCCCATTCTCCTCGTAACTGTTGTTCATAGGCCGCTTCGACCCCCATTTTCCCGACAATATCCCCTAAGCGATAGCCCTCAGAACGTCGTCGCTTCAGTTCTTCGGCGTTGAGTTCTCCGGTGTAACCTAAAACGTGGGCTGCTATTTCTTTATTAGGATAATCGCGAACGGTTTCAATATCGACTTCTAGGCCGTTTAATTCGGTTTTAAATTCTTCTAAAGCGGTAATTTGGGCAGGATTTAAACTACGAGCAATTCTAATTAGGGTTGAGGCGTTATAACCGGCCTGTTGAATTTTACTTTCAATACTTTCTTCAGGAACGGACAGGAGTTGAGCTAAATATTTACGATTTTGCGGCCAGTCCGGTTGATTAACCACCATGGGCCACAGATAAGCTGCGTGGGTGAGACGAGTGGAGGCTAAAACCCGCCCTTTGCGATCAAAAATATTGCCCCGAACAGGGGGTTTAGGAACGATGCGAACCCGATTATTTTCTGCTTTTTCTCGAAAGTCTTCCCCTTGCATTAATTGTAAAAAGGCCAGACGAGTGCCAATGGCCCCTAAGAGGATGACACTGACAAATAACATGATAAATAGGGGTTGACGTTGTTGCCCGATGGTTCGGTTCGTCTTTTTCTGTCGCGTATCGTAGGAACTATAATTATCGGTAGGTATGGCGTTTTGCCATTTAGACCGAGAGGATTGTTTAAGCCACATATTGCCGAGGAAACTAGGTATTAAGTTTCTAGGATAACTTTTTTCTGATTTTATCAAAGGAATTACCCATAACCTCAGTTCCCAATAAGCAAAGGCAGAGTGATTAAAATAAGATAACTATTAAGTCACTCGGCCTATAAGTTTCATGATTTATTGTCGGGGTTGCATCACAATAGGTATATTCATTCGAGCTAATAACTCAGATACTTGAGTTAAGTTTTCAGCAGTGGGTTCAATTTGTCCAAGATTAGCCACTAAACTACTTAATTGATTGACTTGATTTTCTTCGGAAAAACTGTCAATGGGAAAAGAGCCAGATTCTAGATTTTCCATGACCGCCATCACTAAATCATCGCTTAATGATAGGCCAGAAAAGCCAGCCGGTGCCACTTCATTTTCCCCTTGACCACTGGCAGTAACGAGAGAATAATTAATCTGGTCAAAGTCGATATTTTCTGTTGATAAATCATTGGGTAAAAAAGTTCCTCGAATTTCGGGTTGTAATAAAACAGGAACGTTTTGATTGGTTTGAGGTTGTATCCGTCCGTTACGAAAGGTAAAAGGAATACTTAACTCCACAAAACCTCTGATTTCAAAATCAGGATTAGGATTTCGGAGTAGGCTATCGGTGAGATTCGGTAATAGTTGCACCGTTGCCGTCTGTCTTGAGGGTAACGTAAATGAACCGATAAGAGAGTAATTAGCCGAAAAAAGACCTGGAGGCAAAGCAAAAATATTTTCTAGGGGTAAATTATCTCCCGCAATATCATAGAGTAAATTGACATTATTCTGACTTAAACGTCGGTCTAAATTATCGGGAGTGGGTGCGCTTGAACGAAAGCGAAAACTAAAGCGAATGTCTTCTCTGAAAAGGTTAGTAATGGTTAAAAAATAGCCTTGAACCACTCTTCTGGCAACCCCTTGGAAGGGAACAGGAATCGGACTTCTTGGAGCAATGGGTTTGACTAACAATTCAAAAGTTGATACATTAATCGTCATTGTTTTATGTCCTTAATTTGTGAAGGTTTTCAACAAGCAATTTCAGTATGACTCGTCATACCTAATCATTCAACAGAAGTTTAAGAAGTTAAGATAAGATTTTAAGCAATTGAATTTTAGATAATTGATCTGTCTTTAATCGATTTGAACCATTAATATATTGATGAAGACAGACCAGGGAATGGGAAACAGAAAATTTTTACGAAAATAGTCAAGAGGCAACAAAGGTCTTTGTTGAGTCTCCTTTGTCAAGGGGATTTGGTATCATATCCTTATTCAGTGAGTTCGACGAAATCTTAACAATTTATCTGTTAAACTTTGAAAGAAAAGCCAGGAAAAATCCTAGCTTTGTTGAATGTTTAGGTGTGTTGTAATCGGAGTTTATGAACGAATAGGACATTTAGCACTCATCTTTGTCATCCCCTGGACAGTCTTTACCATAGACGATAGAACTGTCAGAGAAAGGGTTAGAAGACGCAATGGCCATGGTCTCGACACCGAAAACAACCAACAGCGAAATTGCCATTATTGTCGCTAGTTTACGTTTTATGGTTAGTTTCTTGTTCATGGTTAGGTCTCTCCTTAACTCACACCTGGTTAGAGGGTTTCTTTTACCCTCTACTCTGATCATAGGAATCCTTTGTTAGAATGTCAGTCCCATTGATCACTAATTTTTCTTGTTTTCTGTAGGAGGTAACATGGAATTAAGTAGAAAATAGTAGAATTAAAATCCGTTTGAGAAAGGACAAAAGCAAAGGATTAATCTTCTTAAGTGACAATAAAAGCCAATTTTTTTCTAAATCTCATGATCGCTGTTCCCCACTACATCAGTCCCCAAGATTATCTAGATATCGAAGGCCAAAGTCCCATCCGTCATGAATATCGACGGGGTTTAGTATATGCCATGGCGGGTGGGACTGATAACCACGATCGCATTGCCCTTAACCTACTCACTCTGATTAACTTGCATTTAGGGGACTCTAGAGACTGTCGGTTTTACTCTGGTAATGTCAAAGTTAACTATAAAGATGAATATTATTACTATCCTGATGCTTTTGTCACCTGTGACCCCCGCGATCGCCAAGATCGTTATCTGAAACGGTATCCCAAAATGATCGTTGAAGTCCTTTCTCCCAGTACAGCCGTTTTTGATCAAGGGGAAAAATTTAAGGATTATCAACAGCTTGAAACCTTAGAAGAATATGTCTTAATTACTCAAGAAAGTCAGGGTGTAGAATGTCGTCGTCGTAATGCTACGGGGACTTGGGAAACGATGATTTATGAGAAGGATGATCCCGTAATCCTCCAAAGCATTAACCTGAAGTTAGCCATGGCTGATCTGTATCGTGGCATAGATTAGGGGTGAAAATCATCAAAAAGCACTCAAGTCAACTGTTACAATGCAATTGATTATGACTCTAAGGGCAAAATCTTTGACCCAATCTAGACAATTTTTGTTTTAATTAATCTTATCTATTTATGCGATCGCTATGAAACCAAAAAACTGGGATCAATTCCTGAAAGAAGTTGCCAATGATCAAAATTTAAAAGGAAGATTGAGAGAGATTTTTTTAGTCCGGTTTGCTTATGAAAATTGGCGTAAACCGGATACAGAAGTATGGGAACTAGCAGAAGCCGCTAGTCATGAAACTTATAAAAAGCAAATGACGGAGTTATATAGTTCTTTTTCCAGTGAAAAAGCCAATGGTTGTCCTGAATTAGACCCCCGCAGCAAAGGGCCAGGAAAGTTTCAAATCTTAAGAGAATGGTTAAAAGATATCAAATATCCTGAGTGGAAACAAACCACAACCATGCCGACGTTTACCACTTTTCCTATGGTGGATACTCGTACCCCCATTAAAATTGATTCTCCCATTTATATTCCCCGTCCCCCCATTGAATCAGATTGTTGTCAAACCATTCTCAAACCGGGTGCGTTAATTCGCATTAAAGCCCCTGAAAAAATGGGTAAAACTTCCCTGTTAAAGACCATTTTAGCCCATGCTCAAGTTAATGATTGTCGCAAAGTTTACCTAAATCTGCGATCGGCTGAATCGGCAATGTTTAGTAGTTTAGATAAATTTTTACGCTGGTTTTGTGCCAATATTAGCAGAGAATTGGGTTTAAAACCGCAACTAGACGATTACTGGGATGAAGAATTATTTGGGAGTTTAGTGAGTTGTAAAACCTATTTTCAAAGTTACGTTTTAGAAAATATTGATCGTCCTTTAGCCCTAGGATTAGATAATTTAGATCGCATCTTTGAATATGCTGATATTGCTAAAGATTTTTTACCCATGTTACGCTATTGGCACGAAGAAGCCAATAACTTAGAAATTTGGCAAAACCTACGTTTAGTAATTGCCAATTCAACGGAAGTTTATATTAAATTAGATGCCAATCAATCTCCGTTTAATGTAGGAAGACAAGTTAAACTACCAGGATTTAACTTAGAACAAGTGTTAAGCTTAGCAAAATATTATGGATTTGATTGGTCTGAAAATCCTGAAAAAGAAGAATTTGCTAAAGATTTAATTGACATGGTAGGAGGACATCCTTATCTCATTCGTTTGGCTTTGGATGGGTTAGCTTATAAGAATATTTCCGAAGATAAACTATTAGCAGAAGCCCCCACTCAAGGCGGCATTTATAGTGGTCATTTACGTCGTCATTGGGATAATTTACAATCGTCTCCTGACTTAGCAGAAGCAATGAAAGAAGTGGTAAAAAGTGATAATGGCGTTCAATTAGAACCGTCCGTTGCCTACAAATTAGAAAGTATGGGATTGATTACTTTAGTAGGAGATGAAGCTCAACCCAGTTGTCAATTATATCATCGTTATTTTGCTGATAATCTTTAGAAAAGTTATTAGTTAAACGGTTGAAAACTCAAAAGACAATATGATACCAATAAAACCTAAATATATTGAATGATAGAAAACCCCAACAGTTCATTAATGTAGGGTGGGTTAGACGGCTATAATCTAAGTTATAATAAGACCATAATTATTCGTCGTAACCCACCATTTTAGTTGAAACAGTCCACTTCACAGTCCACTTCTGATAATGTTATTAAACTATAATCCTCGTCATTGTTTACCCTCTGCTGAAGAATTACCCGACTCTGATGATACTCCTGTGGATAACGAATTACAAGACTTAATCCCCCATGTTCTTAAAGATAGTTTAGCCTTAATTTGGGAAGAGAGAATGGACTGGTATTTTGGGGTAGATATGGGAATTTATTATGACCCTGAAAACCCTACAGATGTTATTGTTCCCCATGGGTTTCTAAGCGTAGGAGTTCCCCGTATTATTGATTCAGATTTGAGGTTATCTCATGTCTTATGGGATGAACTGGTTATCCCCACAATGGTGTTAGAAGTTGTCTCTCAAACCAGACGAGGAGAATATACGCAAAAGAAAGAAGATTACGCAAAAATAGGGATTTTATACTATGTCATTTATAACCCTTTAAGAAAAAGAAAACCCCGTTTAGAAGTGTATCAATTAAACAATGGAGAGTATGAATTATTACCAGGGGAACCGGTTTGGTTATCAGAAATTAATTTAGGAATCGGTAGAGAAATCGGAGTTTATCAAGGGGTAAAAAGAGAATGGTTATATTGGTATGATCAACAAGGTAAACGCTATTTAACCCCTCAAGAAAAGTCTAAAAAATTAGAAGAAAAATTGAGAGAATTGGGTATAAATCCCAATGATATATAACTTAGGAATTTCAGATTATCATTAAACTAGAAATTATCAAATTTTTATGATACAAACCACTCAAAAAATTAGCGATCAAGAACTAATGAAACTCAGTTCTCAGAACCCAGAATTGAGATTTGAACGCAACGCAGATGGAACTTTAGTAACGATGGCACCCACAGGAAAAATATCAGGAAACAGAGAAGCGAAAGCAATCACTTATGTCTCTATTTGGGTACAAGAAAACGACTTAGGAGAGGTGTTTAGTTCCAGTACAGGGTTTAAATTACCGAATGGTGCAGTTCGTTCTCCTGATGTTGCTTTTGTAGCGAAAGATCGCTTACCTTTAGGGTGGGATGAAGGAGAAGATGAATTTTTTAATTTAGCACCAGATTTTATCATAGAAATTAGGTCTAAAACTGACAATTTAGATGTCTTAAAAAGTAAAATGGAAGAGTATCTAAATAATGGGGTTAAGTTAGGGTGGTTAATCGATCGCCATAACCGTCAAGCTTTAGTTTATCGTCAAGATGGTTCGATTACTATCTATCCTGCTGATGCAATTTTAAACGGAGAAAATGTTATCCCTGGATTCACTTTTACTTTAAAAATCTTACTGTAAGACCGATTACTATTCCCTATTACCCGTTCCCTGTTCCGGAGTTCCCTATACTTTCTTGAACCTCCCGTCGCCCAAAGCGAGGGATTCCCTTATAGACTCTTATCTAGACCGAAGTCCCCGACAGAACGCCATTACAGGGCTGTTTGTTTAACGGACATATTAAGCTGCCGAGGACACCTCGGCAGTCTTGTCCTCACGTTCACGGGCGCACCGACCGCAAACGGATCTAAATTCTATTCTGTTTTTTGGCTGTGCTTTTCAGCTAAACCTAATATACCAGTCGCGTCACCCTTCGGGTTCGTTAGTCGCTCATGGGGGAAACCCCCAAGACCGCGCTAACTCACCATTACAATTGCTAGGGCGATATTTGTCCCGACGATCTGAGGTAAGGGAGGCCAATCCCCTTAATATCTTACGCGCATTACCGCTATTTGGAAGAGTAGCACAAAACCAGCAAACCTTGCCCGAAATTCATCCCGTCAGCGTAGCCTATGGTCTTCTTTCGGGAAGAAAAGATAAAAAAAGATCGCCTCTTAATGAAAGAAGCGATCGCCTAAAATGTACCCAACAAAGACTTATTTAACGAAATGCTGACCGCGATTATAAAGTTCGCGAGCATAGTCAGTCCAAGCACCCTGTCCCCAATAGCGGAAACAGCTAGTTTCAACTAACATGGTGTAGAGTAGAGCTTCTTGGTACTCAGGGGTGCGAGTGACATTAGCGTCTTCTTTAACACGATTATCGAATTTTTGGTGGAAACCGGCACTCAGTTCGTTCATGGGTCCGAGGACGTTTTCGTACCCTTTAACCCAACTGAGATCATTAGTCCAAGATGCACCATCCATATGAAAGCGATCGTCTTCTTTTTCTAATTCTGCGATCGCCTTATTTACCTTCTCAGGAGTTAGGTTATCAGTACCGATTTTATTCCAAATTTTGTGTTGTCCCACTGCTTGGCAAACGGGATAATCATCTTCGGTAACACCGGCCTGTTCTAAGAGTTCGATGTATTCAGTTCCATTGAACCCAACTACACCCTCATTATTATCCTTGATGCTATAGAAAGCATTGCGGAAACCGTCAGGAAACTCATTCATCATCACGCCGCCGTTTTCTCCGTCAGCGATCTGAGAAACACAAGAAGGAACTTCTACATTACCTACTTTTTGCTTTCCTCTGGCTTTAGCTTCGTGATAGGGCTGCATTTGAGCCACTAACTTGGTGTCAGACCCTTGAGTTTTGATTAACGCGGTAATACTGATAACTTCGCCGTGAGAGTTACGGGCAACTAAACGGTTAGGAACATATTTATCGTCACCGTTTTTGTGGAAGTCATCCCCATTCAACCGTTCTACGGAGTCCTCTTGCACCAATAACCAACGATAACCACAGTCTTTCAACGCCTTGATATATTCGTAAAGCGTATCAGGGTTATTCGGTAGGTGCATTTCTGGGGGAGAGAACCCTTTAACCCGTCTGAGGGCATCATAACCGAACAAAGCAGCGAATTGATGTTGCCACGCTTGGATCTGTAATTTTAGGTCAGGAATGGGGGTAGAAGGGGCAACCGCATGACTCCACATGGTTCCTAACCATTCGACATAAGGCTGATATTGGGGGTCACAAGCCATCTGCTTGAGGGGTTCAAGGATGTCATGTCGGGGAGTTTGTTGAAAATCCCATAATAAATTTCCAGAATAGTCCAACATGATGCGAGGATTGCAACCATTATTAACTAATTCAGGGATAAACTCAGCAATTCGCTTGTAACACCAAGCAAAGGTAGGGGCGTTATGATTATCTCCAATATGTTGATTTTCAAACATATGTTGGAGGTTGCTAATTAAAGCACCATCTTGACCTGCTGGGATGGTGGGTTGGTGCATATGAAGGGCGCAAGCAAACCCTGATTTTACATTAGCGAGATTGATATTAGAATGAGGGGCAAAAATAGGATCATTGTGGTTCACAACTGAGGCGATTTCGTCTTCCCAACCACTAATGGGAGGTAGTCCTGGCTTCGTCCCATGAATATGGTATCCGTTAGAAGAGGGTGCTGCTGCAATCATATTTATCGGTTTTCCTTCAAATCTTGATCAAGATAATTTGATTGTTTTTTTAGCTCGTCACACTTAAATCAAATTTATCTCTATAATCTGCATATTACTATACATTTCGAGTAAGTAAACATTAAATTTTAATTAAGTTTTTAACAAGGGGTTAAACGAGTTAGTCTGGGCAAGCTATTTTTAATAATTTCTTTACTGTAAGGTATTAATTATGGATTCTTTACCTATTTACTCTTTTTTTTCTAATTTAACCCTAATTAAACTTATCGTTAGAATAAGACTGTAAGGATAAAAATCGTAACCGTGAAAATTATCTTCTCTTTTTTGATTCTTGTTCCGTTTTTAATGTCTTTTTTAAATTATCTTGATTTCATAACTTTTGCAAGATTAACTAAGTAGTTGGACATAAATATAATTAACTGTCTTAAGAAATGTAAACAAGCTGTAACCCCTTAAGGTGCGCTTTCCAATGGCGAGGGAACCTCGCCTTGGGTCGCACCTCTCCCTGCTCCCTACTCCGGCGCTCCCCCGCTCACTTGACAGTAACGTTTATTTTTGTCCAGGTACTTAGCTGTCAGCTATCAGCTATTTTTTGATAACCCTGAGTGCTGAATGCTTTTTTATGCAACATAGTGACAGGCTTGGCCGTCTAACCCACCAGTCACCTTTTTAAGATTCTAATCAGAATCATTGAATGAGGGTTATTTACAATCAAAGTATTTGCAAGACTAATCAAGGATCACTATGACTGCTGCACGCGATTATTTACCCACACCACCCCCCACCCGTTACCGTCGTCGTCCGCAAAAAACGACTATAACCCGTCGTTATCAGTCTGTTGCTCCCAAAACCGTTACGCCTCGTCCGTCTGAATCTCGTTCTAAAGTGACTCGTCTCCAAACGAAGTCCCAACGCCTACCGTTAGCCTTACAATTTCTCTTACTGGTACAAAAAAGTTCAACCACCTTCACCTGTGGTTTAGTGGCCATTACCTTGGGGGTTTATGGTTGGACCGTTTATGCACCCACCCTGTGGAGTCAAGAATTTTCTAAACTCAAAACCCTACAAAGAAATGAACGTCAACTGGCTGCCACCAATGAATCTTTAAAGCATAAAATGGCAGAACAAGCAGAGGAACCGGCATCAGGGTTAACCCCTCCCAACCCTTATCAATCAATCTTTCTCTCCCCTGCTGAAGTTCCTGTGATTGAGATAACCGAGCCAACACAAAAAACGAAAAAAACCCTTGTTATTACAGAAACCCCTGTGGCTTATTAAGCAGTCAGGGCATAGCAAAAGGTGTCAAGATTATAATTGTTTTTCTGAAGCATTTGATAACCCCTTCTCACACTTGAACAGGCCATGGTTAACTCTCGATTTCCATCTCGTTCTAATCGTTCTAAAAATACTCGTCAAACTCGTTCTGCTAAAAAATCAGTCCCTAAAAATAGAATTACACGGCGATCGCCCAATGCTTCAAGAGGCAGGGGTAAACCGAAACCCCCTCCTTTACCGAAGTTCCGTCTATTGTTAGTGTGGGCGGTTTTGGTGAGTGGAATGTTAGGGTTAGCCTGGAAGGCCTATCAATTACAAATTGTTCAGGCCGAAGAATTAAAACAAAAAGCCCGTTTGCAACAAACGGTTAATATTCGCCCTTATATTCCACGACGCTCGATTATTGACAGTGAAGGTAATATTCTAGCCACCGATCGCCTCGAATATATTTTATATGTCCATCCGATTCAATTTAAACTGCCCGAGGCAGAGGTGGCGGCCAAACTGAGCAGTGTTCTTGAAAATCGCACCCCCCAGGAACTAATGGAACGGTTCAAACAACGGAAAACAGGGATTCCTGTTGCTAGAAGATTAACTGAAGGGGTGGCCAAACAAATCCAAGGATTAGGGTTAGATGGGGTAGAAGTCAACGAAACCTATCGCCGTTTTTATCCCCAAGAAAAAATGATGGCCGATGTCGTAGGATTTGTAGACCATGAACGACAAGGGCAAGCCGGGGTAGAATTAAGTCAAGAAAAACTCTTACAACGGGATTTAGAAAGCTTATACGTCCAAAGAACCGCCCTCGGTGCGATTCTGCCCAACTCCTTACCCCAAGATTTACTTAAGTCTAATGATTGGCGGGTGCAATTAACAGTGGATATGCGCCTGCAACGGGCGGCCCGTGCGGCTTTGCAACAACAGGTGCAAAAGTTTAACGCCAAACGGGGGGCCGTTATCGTCATGGACGCAACGGATGGCTCTATTGTCTCTTTGGTGTGCGAACCCACCTTTGATCCCAATGAATTTTATGAGTCTAGCATCGAATTATTAAAAAATTGGACCGTTAGCGATTTATACGAACCGGGTTCTACCTTTAAACCCATTAATGTCGCTTTAGCCCTTGAAGCCGGGGTGATTCAACCGAACACCGTTATTCATGATTCTGGGTTGGTGACGGTGGACGGTTGGCCCATTAAAAATGCCTCTAAGATGGGTAATGGCTCTATTAATATTGCTGAAATTCTGCAAACTTCGAGTAATGTGGCCATGGTTCACATGATGCGACGGTTGAAAAAGGAAGATTATTATAATCGTTTACAACAGTTAAATATTAACCAAAAAACAGGCATTGATTTACCCGGCGAAGTGGCCGGAAGACTCAAAAGTAAAGAAGTGTTTACGGAGCGATCGATTGAAGTGGCCACCGCTTCTTTTGGTCAAGGATTTTCCTTAACCCCCATGAAATTAGTCCAGTTACAAGGCGCTTTAGCTAATGGAGGAAAGTTAGTCACCCCTCATTTGGTGAAAGGGTTAGTGGATACAGAAGGAACCCTACACTGGCAACCGGATTATCCCACTAAGCAAATTATTGATCCAGAGGTGAGTCAAACGGTGGTGGAATTAATGGAAACCGTGGTGGCTCAGGGATCAGGAGAACCGGCGAAAACAGAAGGGTATCGCATTGGAGGGAAAACCGGAACGGCACAAAAAGCCGGCCCCAGGGGGGGTTATTTACCTAATGCGAAGATTACCAGTTTTGTGTCGATTTTACCTGTAGAATCCCCTCGATACGTGGTTCTCGTAGTAGTAGATGAACCGAAAGGGGCTAACACTTATGGCTCAACAGTAGCGGCCCCTGTGGCTAAATTAGTTATGGATGCGTTGATTTCTTTGAAAGGTATTCCACCAGCAAAATAAGCAGAGGGTGCAAGGCCATACTGCTCGGTTAACCAAAAAAACTCACTGTGACTGCGGGGGAGCAGGGAGCAGGGAACGTTATTGTTTTCCCCTAAGACTTTGGATTTATCTCGAAGAACTTCGATCCAAATGGATGTATCAATCAACAATATAGCGATTTTTTCTGACGCTCTCCGTACTAAAACCCTCTACAAATTCAATTTCACCTGCTAGTTCTAAAAGGTCTTTTTGGGTGTTTCTTTTGACCAATTCTGCTAAAGCAAAATTCACTAATTCTTTTTTAGTTCTCAATCCTGTAATAGCAAAACCTTGTTTGACAAGTTGTTCATCTAAATCAATATTAGTTTTCATACTGACCAATCATGTACACAATACACAACATTATACACCTTATGTGCAGAAGTTAACTGATAGAACTACACATTATAATTAGACCTTTGTCCTCTAAGATTATATTAGTTATGAATTTTACATGAATCTATTGGAAGATGATATAAAGTTAAATCATAGCAGTACAAAAAATGTAATTTCAAGTTAATTATCAAGAAAAAGTTATGACGTTAGAACAAAAAATTGCCAATAGTTTCCAAATGAGTGATGAAGTTTGGGAACGTCATACAAATCCTTGGAGTGTTTGGACAAGGTTGACAGTTTTACCATTAATCATTTTAGGGGTTTGGAGTCGAATTTGGCTAGGGTGGTGGTCAATTTTAATTGTTATGATTGCTTTAATTTGGAATTGGCTTAATCCTCGTTGTTTTCCTGTTCCTAAGAATACGAATAATTGGGCTTCTCAAGCAGTTTTAGGGGAGAGAATTTGGTTAAATCGAGATCAAAGTAATATTCCTAGTCATCATCAATTAGCCCCTTTAATTTTAAGTGGAATGGCTGCATTGGGGATAATTTTTGTGGTTTTTGGACTGGTTAAATTAGCTGTTTATCCGACTTTAATGGGTGCCATTTTAGTTTATACTGGTAAGTTATGGTTTTTAGATCGAATGGTCTGGTTATACCAAGATTTTGAGGAATAAAATTTTTATTAAACAATGAACAGTAAATTTACTTATAAACCCCTAGAAACTTCTCAAGAAGCTAAAGCATTAGGAACAATTCTCGGTCAATGTTTTACAGGGTTTCCAGAAGATAAATGGGAAAAATATCACGAAAATATTGGCGTGGATAATTTCCGAATTCTCTGTCAAGATAAAACAGTAATCGGAGGATTAGCCATTTATGTGATGGGTCAATATTTTGGGGGTGAATCGATTCCGATGGCGGGTATTGCTGCGGTAGGAATTGCTCCAGAATATCGCGGAAAAAAAGCAGCAACGGCTTTAATGAGTGAGGTTTTAAAAGAACTTTACAGCAAAAATATTCCTCTGTCTACCCTTTATCCTGCCACTCAACAACTGTATCGTGGAGTGGGTTATGATCAGGGTGGTATTCATTGTCAATGGGAAATTCCTTTGAGTCATCTTTCGGTTAATAATCGTGTTTTACCTATCGAAAAAATAGAAGATCCTCAACCTGATGAGTTTCAGGAATTATATCAACAACAAGCTAAAAGAAATAATGGTTATTTAGACCGTTCTTTATCCATTTGGAAAAATATTTTTAACAATGATAAAGGAAAAATATATGCTTATTTAATTGGAGAAAAAGATAATCGACAAGGTTATTTAATTTATCAGCAAGTTGTTGTTAATGGTCAAGTTTATTTAAAAGTTAAAGATTGGGTTGCTTTAAATTCTTTAGCCATGCAACGGTTATGGACTTTAATTAGTGATCATCGTTCTCAAGTCAGTAAATGTCAGTGGAAAGGGTCATTTTATGACTCTAAAATGTTATTATTACCCGAACAAACAGGAAAAATTATTGATCATGATATTTGGTTTACCAGAATTATTGATGTGGTAAAAGCCTTAGAAATGCGTCCTTATCCTAGTCAGATAGAAACGGAATTAAATTTTGCTATTGATGATCCTTTAATTTCTCAAAATTGTTCTAATTTTCAACTACAAATATCAGGAGAAAAAGGGAAAGTAACCAAAGTAGAAAAAGCAGATATTAAAGTAAATATTCAAAGTTTAGCCTCTTTATACACAGGATTTTTAACCGCTAAACAATTACATTATTGTGGAAAATTAGAAGCAAATGACATACATTTAGATAGTTTAGAGCAAGTTTTTGGTTTACCTAGTCCTAGTTTACCTGATTTCTTTTAACTAACAGCAGTAGGGTGGGCAATGCCCACCTTACCTTAGTATTAGAATTACCCTTTAACACATAAAACCTGTTTCAAAGTCGCTACAACTTCCACTAAATCCGATTGTTGATTAATGACTTTTTCAATAGGTTTATAAGCGCCGGGAATTTCATCTAATACCCCTCGATCTTTTCGACATTCTACCCCTTCAGTTTGGCTAATTAAATCATCAAGGGTAAACTGTTTTTTAGCTTGAGTTCGAGACATTAAACGCCCGGCCCCGTGCGAACAAGAACAATAACTATCATGGTTTCCTTTCCCTTTTACAATGTAAGATTTTGCTCCCATTGAACCAGGAATAATCCCATAATCTTCTTCTCTTGCTCTCACTGCACCTTTACGGGTTACATACACTTCTTGACCAAAATGTAGCTCTTTTTCAGCATAATTATGATGACAATTTACGGATAATAAAGCTTGATTGGGTTTCCCTCCTGCTAAATGTTTATCAATAATTTGTTTAAACCGTTGCATCATTACATCTCGGTTAAAACGGGCATAGTTTTGCGCCCATTGTAAGTCGTGCCAATAAGCAGCAAATTCGTCAGTACCGGCTACAAAATACGCTAGATCGGGATCGGGTAAAGAAAGACTCGCTAACTTTGCTAACTCTTTCGCTGTCCCAATATGACATTGTGCTAACTTATTACCAATATGACGAGAACCAGAATGTAACATTAACCAAATTTGGTCTTCTGTGTCTAAACAAACCTCAATAAAATGATTACCACCGCCTAATGATCCCATTTGTTTTAAGGCTTTTGCTTCTAACTTTTGCACTCCTTTATGTAGGTGTTTAAACTCACGCCAATTTTGCCAATTGGTAACGGTTTTATCCGCTTCTTTATTCTGTTCAAACCCCACTGGAATAGTGGCTTCAATTTCTGAGCGAATTTGCTTTAATTTTCCTTCTAATTGATCAGCTTTATACGGGGTTTTAATGGCAGCCATCCCGCAACCAATATCTACCCCCACAGCAGCCGGAATGACTGCGTCTTCGGTGGCAATAACCGACCCCACTAACGCCCCTTTTCCTAAGTGTACATCGGGCATTAAAGCAACGTGCTTATACACAAACGGTAAAGAAGCCACATTTTTGGCCATTTTGGTTTCAGCCGATCCTAACTCATGATCAGCCCAGGATAAGACGGGTTTTTCTGTACTAAGTTTTAACGGTTCGTAAGGCATAAATTTTTACTTTAAAAACAATACACTACAATTATACTACAAATAATTCAAAAATGCTAATTCTTTATCCCAAGTTCTAAACTTGGGGTAGTTCAATTAAGTGAGGTAAAATATAATGTGATCCTAGTTCATCAAGTTAAATCATCAAAAACAATGAATTTAGATAATGAACGCTTAACGAACTTAAGTATTGACGAATTAGAAGCCCTTGCTAATAGTAGCCTAGTGCCAAACACTCAAACTCAACTAAGTGAATTATTAGATAAAAACGCCAATAATAAATTATCTGCTGAAGAACAAATCACCTTAGATAAGCTACTCAATCAAATTGATCAACTTAATATCTTGAAAACCAGAGCAAAATACACTTTAAGCTGTCTGCAAAGAGTTCAATGAGCGATTACATTCCGGTTGACTTAAAACGACGAATTAGACAGCAATTCAATGAGATTTGTGCATACTGTCAAACGGCTGAATATTTAACCGTTACCACTTTTGAGATTGAACATATTGTTCCCCTTTCCGCAGGAGGCAAAACTTTATTAGATAATCTTTGTTTAGCTTGTCCCTCGTGTAATCGTCATAAAGCTTCCCGTCAAACTGCAATTAATCCCAAAACTGGAAAACAAGAAAACCTATTTAATCCTCAAACACAACAATGGAAAGATCATTTTCAATGGAATGAAAACGGGACAGAAATAATAGGAATCACACCAGAAGGTAAGGCAACCATTTCTGCTTTGAAAATGAATCGCCCTCAATTGATTAGAGTCCGAAGAATGTGGGTTACACTCGGTGAACATCCGCCTAAAATTTAGAAAAATCATCAAATTCTATTCATCACTTTGCAGAACAGTCTTAGACACGATCCGAGTTTTCTTCCGTTGCGCTTCGGTGAGTTCTTCCCCTGCTTGCAGTTGGGTGGCGTTGCTTTGTAGTACGGTAGCTGCACTGTTATCTCCTAATTGGAGGGCAGTTTTCGCTGCGGTTTGTAGTAGGGTGGCCGCCCCTTGGCGATCGCCTTGATTAAGTTTCGCTTCGGCTAACTGGGTTTGACGGTATTTAGCCAAAGTTAAGATAGATTTTTGGACATTACTATCGATTTTCGCATCATAAACCACTTGAGCTTCTACGGTTAAGGGAATTTTTTCAGATAATAAAGCGGTTTGAGACAGGGCCGGATCATCGTAACGCACTTGTACCGTGCCGATGGTGTGAGTTCCGGGGGATAATTGGTTTAAATAGAGATTTACTAGGATTACTCGGTCTTTATCGGTCATTAAGTCCCCTAGACGGACAATGTAGGTGTTTCCTTCCTGTTGAGCGTTCAATTCGACGGTTTCGGGTTCCACTTGGGCAACCGGTTTAAAGCTTGCTAGACTCACTTCTGGAACAAATTCTAAACAAAGATAAGCATTAGTTAACCCCACCGACTGAATGCGAGTAAACAGACGAGTAAACTCGGTTATGGCTTGCTCTGGTTGTTCAATATAACAGAGGGTTCCCCCCACTGCATCGGCGATGCTTTCTAAAACGTCTTGATTCCAATGATTACCAAAGCCAAGGGTATTGAGGGTAATATTATATTCTGCGGCTACTTGAGCTAATTTTAAACAGCGTTCATTGTCCCCATGTTCATTTTCCCCGTCGGTAAGTAAAAAGATTTGAGAGACGCGATCATCTTTCCCTAAAGCGACTTCTTTGATCCCCAGTTTCATTCCTTCATCGATGCAAGTTCCCCCTGCGGGTTCGAGACGTTGGATCTGTTGGTTAACGGTTTTGATGTCGTCTACAGCTTGGTTGGGGACAATCACCTTTGCTTTATGATCAAAAGCCACCACTGAGAGGCGATCGCCTGGCCCGAGACTTTCGACGAGGCGGATGGCTGCTTCTTTGACGGTTTTGATGGGTTTGCCTGTCATGGAGCCACTATGGTCTAAAATTAAGCCTAGGTTTAAGGGTAGGGTGCGATCGCTGCTTTCGCTAATAGCAGAAAGGGATATGGCCACTTGTCTTTGAGTGTTGCTTTGATTAGCATCAATGTGACTATCGTTTAAGGCACTTTTTAATTGAACTTTCATAATCAACCCTTCACTTCATTACTTATTTTTGAAAGATTTTACTTTATTATTAGTATACAGCCCTTACTGATTTATCAGGTTGTCTTTAAGTGATTGTTATTACAATTGCTTAAATAAATGGTGATAGAATATTGTTTAGTAGTAATAGTTTAACTTTAAAATACCTATGATTATTAGAGCGGTTTTAGAGTGGGATGATGAAGTAAAAGCTTTTTCGGCAACTTGTCCAGAATTAAATTATATTTCTTCTTGTGGTGATACGAAGGAGGAAGCTATAGCAAATTTAAAAGAAGCGATTCAATTACTTTTAGAACCGATTCCTGAGCATATAGTTAATCCCGATCAAAAGTTTGATACAGTTGAATTTGTTATTTAAAATAGCTGTAACTTATGCCAAAAACACCTCGTTTAACAGCTAGAGAAGTGATTAAACAACTTAAACAATCGGGTTTTATTGAGGTTTCACAAACAGGTTCTCATTTAAAGTTGTTTAATCCTGAAACGCAACGGACAGCCATTGTTCCTATTCATCAAGGTAAAATGATTCCCATCGGTACTTTAAAATCGATTGAAAAGCAATCAGGAATTACTTTTAAATAAGTTAATAAAATAGAGTAGGTGCATTACACTACGTTAATGCACCCTACAAGATTAGCGATCGCACTTATAATTCATCATGATTACCTCCATCAGATTCAGTATCATCAGGATCCATTCTTTCTAAACATCTTTCAGTATCCTGATAATTATCTCCTACAATATTAAAACTAATGTCAGGATGCCTTCTATGTATTTCTTGAACTGGTGTTCCAAAAGGAACAGTCCAAGTCGTAATAGTGAAAAGTGCAGGAAAAGACCATCTTGTAAAAGTTGGCGTTATTGAATTTATGGGACAATAATTAACGTCAATTCTTAGATAAACACCTAAGTTATTATCACGAATTCTATTGTAATTCACAGCCTGATTATACAGGTGTCTCTCCATACCTCTCCATTGTCCAATTCTTTGCCAAAGAGCCCATTGAGGTACAGCGTTTTCTGGAGTATGAGGAAATCCAAGCTGCAATGCGCCTATGTGTCCTATATCTATATCCGAATAACCTACAGTATTAAATCCTGAGCTTGGAGTAATAGAAAATGGCCTTGAACCAACGTTATCAACTGGATATATAAATCCCTCAACTCCTATAGGTCTAGGTCCATAATTTCGATAATTATCTTCTAATTGCTGTAAATATATTCTTATGATTCCATATCTTTCTGGACGCTCAACCTCCCTCCCATTATTAACCATGGTATTATACTCACAATATATCAGACGAGTCTGTATTTGCCTTGAACACCGCTGATTATTTGCTTGTTTTAACTGTGCTATTACCTTCTTCGGTTTTATCTTCCTTCTGTTAAAGTCGGCTAAAAGCTGAATGACAAGATCAGAATTAATTTTCAAAAAGTTTTTACTATAAGAATTATATTTAGATATGGGAAATATCATAAATACGGATATTAATAATAAATTAAAAATCATATTCATACATTTCTACTCGCACTTATTATATTTTGGACAACAATATAGCTTAAATCTATAGGGAGTAGATACTACAGCTTGTCCCCCATTGGCTGGAATATCATCCAGTCGTTTATCTGTATGATTAGCTATATCAACCTTTATAGTAACTTTATGGTCACAAAAGTTATTAATAATAGCTCCACCATCAGCAAAAATAGCCTCAACACATGAAGGTAATTTTTGTCTATCTCTTGAGGAACAGTTGTCTGCTAAAGCGGATGGTACATAAAACAGGAAGAAAAAGAAAAACAGTAACCCTATATTGAAAGTAATAATTTTATTAAATTGGCTGAATTTTTTAAAACAATTATGCTTGTTCTTCATAGTTTTTTTGTATTGATTGTATATTTATTCTTTTCAAAATAACACTTCTTGAATGGAAAGTCAAAAATCACCCACATTACCTAAAAAGAGGTGCGTCAAAAACGCACCCAAAGTCATGCAAATAAAACTTAAATTAACAATTAGGCTGCATCATCATCATGAGCAAATCTGTTATAAAGAAAATCTAAAGCATAGTTGCGAAGATCATAGTATTGGGGATCTTCCATAATGCGATCGCGGTCCCTGGGCCGAGGAAAAGGAATATTCATGATTTCCCCAATATTAGCAGCCGGTCCATTGGTCATCATAACGAGGCGATCCGCTAAAAATAACGCCTCATCAATATCATGGGTAATCATTAACACGGTACAACGATGATCATTCCAAATTTTCAGCAATTCTTCTTGTAATTCCTCTTTGGTGATCGCATCTAACGCGCCGAAAGGCTCATCTAAGATTAACACTTCAGGACGAATCGCCAGGGCCCGGGCGATGGAAACCCGTTGTTTCATCCCTCCTGATATTTGGGTGGGTTTCTTGTTTTCTGCTTCCGTTAAACCCACCATGGCCAGGTGATCCCGTACAATAGATCGTTTTTCGGCTTCTCGCTTGTTAGGATGGACAGCATCCACCGCTAAATAGACGTTTTCAAACACGGTTAACCAAGGTAATAAAGCATAATTTTGGAACACCACCATGCGATCGGGCCCGGGTTTTTTGACCGGTTTACCATTAACTAAAACTGATCCGTGGGTGGGTGTAGCAAACCCGGAAACCATGTTTAAAAGGGTAGATTTTCCACAGCCAGAATGACCAATAACACAGATAAATTCTCCCTCTTTAACGGTTAAATTAACATCTTGTAAAACCGGATAAGGGCCTTTGGGAGTGGGATAAACTTTACTGACGTTTTCAATAACAACCGAAAGATTATGATTCATAGTAGGTTGAGGTTTGAGGTTAAGGATTTTGGGATTTTTAGATTGAATGGCGCGCATAATTTTCTCCGTATTGTGTAGGGTGGGCATTGCCCACCAAAAACTGAAATAAAAGTGAGTTTCGACTGACTGCAATAACTAAAAATTTTCCTCCTGCCTACAAACAAGAAATCTTGTTTTTTATAAGACAGAAAAATGCAGATTAAGCAGCAACAGGAACAGAGGTTTTAATACCATCAAGATGAACTTCTGCCATAGTAAAATTCTGTTTAATGGCTAATTCATTGAGATAATTAACGGGATCTTCTGCATCGAAAGTGATACCATCAAACAACTGAATGGGTTCTCTGCGATACTTAATATCGATCATCCCTAACTCCCTGGCTGCGGTACTAAACACGCTTACCCGACATACTCGTTCTAAAATTTCAACCCAGTTGCGAGGGAAAGGAATATGACCCCATCGGGCCATCTGTGTCATTATCCATAAATGTTCGGTCCGACTGGGCCGGTTCATTCCGTCCCCAAAGAACATATGATGGGCGTATTCCACCGGTTTTTCTACATTGCAAGTATAGTTTTTCGGGTCCCCTAACTGGATATATTCGGGGTTGGTACTGAGGTATTGACGACTGGCTAATAATTGGCGGATCTCTTCATGGTTAGCCGGATCAGCGCAATATTGACACCCTTCTAAAATGGCTTTAACCAGGGCAATATGACTATTCGGGTGGGTATTGGCCCAGTTTTCTCTGACTCCTAACACTTTACCCGGATGGCCTTGCCAAATTTCTAAATCTGTGGCAACAGTAAACCCTACCCCTTCGGTGGCGGCCCGAATATTCCAGGGTTCCCCCACACAGTACCCGTCAATGGTTCCGGCTTTGAGATCCGCTACCATTTGGGCCGGGGGGATGGTTTCTAGTTGGACATCGCGATCGGGATCGATGCCTCCTGCTGCAAACCAATAACGTAGCAGGAGGTTGTGCATAGAAGAGGGGTGAACCATGCCGAAAATATGGCGTTTTTGGGTAGATTCGAGTAACATCCGTCTTAATTCGTTGACATTTGTTACCCCTTGTTCATAAAATGACTGGCCCAAGGTGATCCCATTACCGTTGCGCGTCATGGTTAAAGCGGTGACAACCGGTAAGGGTTGATCTTGGTGTCCCCCGGCTGTTAACCAGGTGGGCATTCCGGCGGGCATTTGCGCCCCGTCTAGGTAGCCCCCTGCGATCCCATCCACCACCCCTCGCCAACTGCTTTCACGGACCAAATTCACCTCATCTAGACCATGTTTGGCAAAGAATCCCCGTTCTTGAGCAACAACTAGGGGAGCGCAAGCGGTGAGGGGAACAAAGCCGATTTCTAGGTTGACTTTTTCGAGGCCATAACGGGCGATCGCATCTGTTTTTTTGGCGCGTAATTTTTTGATTCGTTTCTGTTGGTTGAGAAAGTAAATAATCTCGCTACGAAGACTATAGTAACTGGGATGGTTAACCACTTCCATCCGTTTTCGGGGTCGAGGAATATCCACATCTAAAATGCCACCAATGTTTGACCCTGGACCATTAGTTAACATGACGATTCTATCTGAGAGTAAAACGGCTTCATCTACATCATGAGTTACCATAACGGAAGTGATTTGATACTGTTCACAAATTCGCATTAATTGTTCTTGTAAATTGCCTCTCGTTAAAGCATCTAATGCCCCGAAAGGTTCATCTAGTAACAATAATTTGGGACGAATAGAAAGGGCGCGAGCAATGGCGACTCGCTGCTTCATTCCCCCTGATAATTGTTTGGGATATTTATCAATGGCATGACGTAAACCGACTAAATCAATGTGTTTTTCAATGATTTCTTTTCGTTCTTTTGCTGGATAACCAGCCATGACTTCATCAACGGCAAGGGCAATATTTTGATAGACGGTTAACCAAGGTAATAGAGAATAATTTTGGAAAATGACCATTTTATCTGGCCCGGGTTTTTTCACTTTCTGCCCTTCTAAGGTAACAATTCCTTCTGTGGGTAAATCTAAACCTGCGATCATATTTAATAGAGTTGATTTACCACAACCTGAGTGACCAATTAATGAGATAAATTCCCCTTTTTTAATTTCTAAATTGATACTTTTTAGGGCAATATATTCGCCACCGTTATTCAACGAAAATACCTTATTAATGTCATCAACTGCAACAAAAACACCCATAATTTTACCTCTTTTTTTAAAAAAATTGAATTCAATATTATTCCTGTTGGGTTTCGTTACCTCAACCCAACCTACTTGTTACTTATTCACCAGGAGCAATAACTTTTTGTAAGTAAGCAATTCCCCGATCAAGTAATAGTCCAACTGCCCCGATATACACCACTGCTAAGATGATTTCACTGATATAATTTTGTTGGTACGCATCCCAAATAAAGAAGCCAATTCCGACAATTCCAGACATCACAATCTCTGCTGCGATAATAGCTAACCAAGCTAACCCGATCGCAATTCTTAATCCTGTGAAAATGTAAGGCAATGCAGAAGGAAGCAAAATCTTGAAAAAGAATTTTTGATTAGATAATTGTAAGACTTGCTGCACATTTATATAGTCTTGGGGAATTTGTTTTACGCCTTCCGTGGTATTAATTAAAATTGGCCACACCGCAGTAATAAAGATAACGAAGATAGCAGCTGGTTGGTTTTGTTGTAAAGCAACTAAAGCAATAGGAACCCAGGCTAAAGGTGCAACCATTCTTAAGAATTGAAATAGGGGATCTAAGGCTTTATTAATTTAAGGGTTGTGTTCCTACTAAAATCCCCACACTAATTCCTACAATAGCAGCTAAAGAATACCCTTGGGCAACCCGTCCTAAACTAGCTAAAGTTTGCCAAAATAAACCCTTATCTAAACCACCCCGATCATAAAAAGGATACATTAATAAAGTACGGGTTCGTTCATCAGTCCATAAACTACTGGGAGGGGGTAATTTAATTAAACCCGTCATAGAAATAAATTGCCAAACTACTAAAAATCCTAGAATTCCGATAATAGGTGGTATAATTTCACTTTTATTTTTATTCCAAAATGTTAACAATGGGTTTTGACTTTTTGTTCGGTTGGAACCTATCCTAGTGGTAGCAGTCATTATTTTTTTTCTCCTGTTTATTAATAAGAATTTTTGACTGAATTAAACTCGTTTAATAGCCAAACTATTTAAGTAAGCTTGGGGATTTTCAGGATCAAACTTGACCCCATCAAAAAAGGTTTCAACTCCTCTTGAGGTACTGGCCGGAATGTCCGCCGTAAACCCTGCTTCTGTGGCTGCTTCTCTCCAAATATCTTCACGGTTGACCTTATCGATAATTTTTTGAGCCGTATCAAGATCGGATATTTGATCTTTATGAAAACCCCATCGTAAGGTTTCAGTTAAGAACCAAAGATCGTGACTCTTATAGGGATAAGAAACGTTACCTTTGCCATCTTTCCAATATAATGGACCCATATTGATATCCTTAACTTCTGCTTTACCATCCCCCATTTTATAATTACCTTTATAGGGAGAGTCTAGAATATCAACCGGTACATTAAAGTAGTTTCTTCCAGCTAATATCTTAACCGCAGTAGCTCGATTATTGTTCTCATCAATCCATTGTTGTGCTTCCATTAATCCCTTTAATAAAGCTTTCGTTGCTTTAGGATTTTTATCTACCCAGTCAGCACGAATAGCCAGGTATTCTTCGGGGTGAAATTGCCAAATTTGCGAGGTTAAACCGGCCATATAACCAATATCTTCGGCAATAATTCGATAAGGCCAAGGATCACCTGTACTAAATGCGTCCATTGTCCCGTTACGCATCCCCTGTACTGTCTCAGCAGGAGGAACGGCGAGTAAATCGATGTCTGCATCAGGATCAATGCCTCCGGCAGCAAACCAATAACGAATCCAGAAATCTTGGTTAACATTGGGGAAAGTATGGGCAGCTTTGAACTTTCTTCCGTTAGTAGAAGGAAAGCTTTTTATATAGTCCGCTGCTTGGGAGATGTCCAAAGAAACCCCTTTTCCTTCGTGCATGGGTGCAACGGCAATGCCGTTCCCTTGGGTGTTTAACTGTGCTAGAACATACATAGGCACTTTGCGCCCGTTGGTGATAATCCCCTCGGTAATTAAGTGAGGCATGGGCATTTGCCACTGTCCCCCATCAATACCCCCACCCTCAGAACCAATGGTGACGTTATCCCTAGCAGATGCCCAGTTAGCTTGCTTGGACAATTCTACGTCAGTCATGCCATATTTAGCGAAAAATCCTTGTTCTTTGGCAACAACCAAAGCTGCAGCCTCAACAATGGGAATATAACCGAGTTTTATGGCTGTGGTTTCTGGTTGCATCTCTGGACTAATATTTGCTGCTTGTTGAGTCGTTGATGCGTTCGTACCACCGGGTTCAGGAGGGTTTCCTGCACATCCTTTTAATAAGATGGCCCCAGCGGCTGATAACGCTGAAGTCTGCAAGAACTTACGACGGGTTACGGGAGAAAAATTGGACATGAAAACCTCCTGCTGCTTATAATTTAGGCAGAAAAGATAGGAATAAATAAAATTAAGAAAAAAAGCTCTTGGATAAAAAAGTGACAATACTTTGATAGTTTATGTCTATTGCTGTTGTGATTGGAGCTTTTGAGTTAACGAATCGAGTCGCTTAGTTAACTTGATCAATCAGTTTAGCACCTTTGTTTTTAAAAAACTTATGTTTGAGTCAGTCAATCATGAACAATTTTTAATTTAGATGATAAGTATAGATTATTGGTTATTTAAAACTATTATTTGATAGGTCTTCATCTATAAACTGTTGCAAGAGGTCGATTAAATCAATCAATGGTATGATCGCGATCTTAAAAACTAGCCTGAATCGGTCAGCGTCCCTTATGATCCAAGAGGACGATTATCTGATCAAATAAGGATACCGTCTTTTATGCTTAATGTAATGGTGTCTTTTTGCGAAAACTTTGTTACTCAATAACTTATGGACTTTTCTAGCAACATTGCCAGTCAACTCAACGCTGGAACAATTTTACCCGAAGGCATTGTCATCATCACTCTGATGGTGGTTCTCATCGGGGATCTCATTGGGGGACGTAATGCCAGAACTTGGCTACCCTACGGGGCGATCGCGGGTTTATTGGCTTCGATCGCGGCCCTTTACACGGCTTGGGATAGCCCTTCAACCATCGCCTTTCTGGGGGCATTTAATGGGGATAATTTAAGTATTGTCTTCCGAGGGATCATTGCCTTATCGACTGTAGTGACTATCTTAATGTCGATCCGCTACGTCGAACAAACCGGCACATCTTTGGCCGAATTCATCGCTATCATGTTAACGGCTACTTTGGGGGGAATGTTCCTCTCCGGGGCCAATGAGTTGGTGATGATTTTTGTCTCGTTGGAGATGTTAAGTATCTCGTCTTATTTAATGACAGGATACATGAAGCGCGATCCCCGTTCCAATGAAGCCGCCTTAAAATATCTGTTGATCGGGGCTTCAAGTTCGGCCATTTTCCTCTATGGTAGTTCGTTATTATACGGGTTATCCGGGGGAGAAACCACTTTAGATACCATTTCAACCAAAATTTTAGCCAGTGATAGTAGTTCTTCTTTGGGACTAGCGATCGCTTTAGTGTTCGTCATTGCTGGTATTGCCTTTAAAATTTCGGCGGTTCCTTTTCATCAATGGACACCGGATGTGTATGAGGGTTCCCCGACTCCTGTGGTAGCGTTTCTCTCCGTGGGCTCAAAAGCGGCCGGGTTTGCTTTGGCGATTCGCTTATTAGTGACGGCTTTTTCCTCTATTATCGATGAATGGCATCTAATCTTTACGGCTTTAGCTATCCTCAGTATGGTCTTGGGTAATGTGGTAGCTTTGGCCCAAACCAGCATGAAACGGATGTTAGCCTATTCTTCTATTGGCCAAGCCGGCTTTGTGATGATTGGTTTAACCGCCGGAACCGATGCCGGATACTCTAGTATGGTGTTCTACTTATTAGTGTATCTATTCATGAATTTGGGGGCCTTTAGTGGAGTGATTCTCTTCTCTCTACGGACTGGAACGGATCAAATTAGTGAATATGCAGGACTTTATCAAAAAGATCCCCTATTGACCTTAGGATTAAGTCTCTGTTTACTGTCTTTGGGCGGTATTCCCCCGTTAGCTGGATTTTTTGGTAAGATTTATCTGTTCTGGGCTGGTTGGCAGGCGGGACTCTACGGACTGGTGTTATTAGCGTTAGTGGCCAGTGTGGTGTCGATTTACTATTACATTCGTGTGGTGAAAATGATGGTGGTTAAAGAACCTCACGAAATGTCTGATTCTGTGAAAAATTACCCAGAGATTCGCTGGAATTTACAGGGAATGCGTCCTTTACAAGTGGGCTTGGTGTTAACAGTTATTGCCACATCCTTAGCAGGGATTTTATCGAATCCTCTGTTTAGTTTGGCTAATGATTCTGTTACGAGTACCCCGATTTTACAATCGACTATTGTTAATACTCGTATTTCTCAAGGGGAAACTTCTTCTTCTAACATTAACCCATAATTATCCGTTAGGTGGGCATTGTCCACCTAACATCATTTTTTACTTAAGCGTCTTTCAGGATAATGAAAGTTACCCCATTACCATCCAGGATTAAAACACACATTAAAAAACTAGATTATATTCGGGGTTTTGCGGCTGTTTATGTTTTAATTTATCATATATTTGCTTTGACGGATTTTATGCCAGAAATGGTGGAAAACCTCTTTTTTTCTTTTGGCCAAGAAGCCGTTATTTTATTTTTTCTTCTCAGTGGTTTTGTCATTTATCTATCGGTTTATCCCAAGACTGATCTCACCTTTCGTTACTATTTTATTCGACGATTTCGGCGTATTTATTTTCCTTTAATTGTCGCCTTATTGTTATCGGTATTTTTAGCTATTTTAAACCAGCAATTCTTGCGAATTTTTTCGACTAGGGAACTGCTAGGCAATTTATTAATGTTACAAGATTTTTCTGCTAAACCCGGTGTTTTAGTTCGGCCTTTTTTGAGTAATTATCCTCTTTGGAGTTTATCCTATGAATGGTGGTTTTATCTTTTATTTTTTCCCTTATATAAAAGTGTTCTTTTTAAATTAAATAACCGTATTTATTTTGTTTTTATTGTTTCTTTTATCTCTTACTTAATTTATATTATTTATCCTAATGCGATTGCGTTATATTTAGCCTATTTTATTATTTGGTGGTGTGGGGTTGAAGCAGCGGAAATTTATCTAAAAACGAAACGATTTACCCTCAGAACCATGAAACCCATTCTTATCTGCTTGTTTTTGATGTCAATGGTTAGTTTTATCCCCGTTATATCAACAGATACCATTAGATTGGGCTATTATCCTTTTCTTAATTTTAGACATTTTGCCAGTGCTTTTCTTTTTATATTATTTGCTTTAATTTGGTATATAAATAAGTTACGCTACTTTGACAATATCTTTAGTATTTTCTATGGTATTGCCCCCATTTCTTATGGGGTTTATATTTTTCATTATCCCATTTTAAGCCAATTACATTTAGATAAATATATTTCAAATCTTTATATAGGTTGGGATTATGCGTTAAAATTAGTGCTAGTTTTTGCCCTAGCTTACTTAGTAGAAATAAAATTACAACCCAGGGTTAATGGTTGGCTAAAATAATTAGTTAAAAAATGTAAAACTATGGTAAAATATTAAAAAATCAAGTAATGACTAAAATAAGATGGAAATCTATCCTAGTTTAGTAACTGTTATCGCCTTAGCCGTCTATTTTGCTATTACTGCAAATGTGGGTCGCAATAGGATTAAATATAAGGTACTCCCTCCTGCAACCACAGGAGATCCTAACTTTGAAAGGGCTTTAAGGGTTCAACAAAACACCTTAGAACAAATGGTATTTTTTCTACCTTTATTATGGTTGTTTTGTTTCTATATTGACCCTGTTTGGGGATCAGCTATTGGAGGAGTTTGGATAGTTGGCCGTATTTTGTACGCTATCGGATACTATCAAGAAGCTAACAGAAGAATGATTGGTTTTGCTATTAGTTCTCTCAGTAGTTTAGCTTTATTAGTTGGTTCTGTAGTGGGTATGGTTTTAGTCTTAATTAAATAATTGGTAATAAAATTATAGAAAACAAGCATCTTTAATAGTACAAAGGTGTTTGTTTTTTTCTACAGTGTAATTTAAGTTTGTTGAGAATTCAAAAATAATGCAGCCTTTATTTATTGTATTAGAAGGAATTGATAAAGCAGGAAAAACCACTCAAGCTGAAGGATTGAAACAGTATTTAATTAATCAAGGAGATTCAGCAATTATTAGTTCTGAACCCACAGAAGGAGTGATCGGACAGTTGATTAGAAACGCGATGCAAAATGAAATATTTTTGATGAAAAATAAAGCAAAATTTGATCAACAAATGGCCTATTTATTCGCGGCCGATAGACATTATCATTTATACAATGAAGTGGATGGAGTCTATAAATTAATTCAACAAGATGATTGTCATGTGATTGCCACTCGTTACTATTTTTCTTCTTTGGCTTATAATTCTAATAATCAAGAAGAATTTAACTTTGTCTATGGATTAAATCAACGCTTTCCTAACCCTGATTTAGTTGTTTATCTAGACATTCCTTTAGAAATTGCCTTATCTCGTTTAGAAAATGCGGTTTATAAAGAGGTATATGAAACCAAAGATAAATTACAGCAAGTTAAAGATAATTATGATAAAATTTTTCAATCCTATGACGGTCAAATCTTAACCATAGATGGTAACAATAGCATTGAACAAATTCAGCAAGAAATTATCACTTATCTTGAAAAACAGTTTAGTTGACGTTATATTAAAAATAATATGAATATAAACTAATTTTTTTTATGAATTTAAACTCTAATCTTTCCTATTTACCAGAAAATAGTCGTAAAGGATTACAAATTGCTGATAGTCGTTGGCAAGCTTTGCGAAATAATAATCTAACCCCTCCTACAGTGATTAGTGAAAGGAATGAAAGGTTAAATGACTTTGATGCAGATATTATTATTTCTGGAGGAACCCTAGGCATTTTAATCGCTGCCAGCTTACAAAAGCAAGGAAATCAAGTTATTTTAATTGAAAAAGGAAAATTAAAAGGGAGAGAACAAGAATGGAATATTTCTCGTGACGAATTAGAGACTTTTGTGGAACTTGGGTTATTATCAACCCAAGAATTAGAACAAGCGATCGCAACAGAATATAATCCAGGAAGAGTCAGTTTTCATAAAGGATATGAACTCTGGGTTGAAGACGTTTTAAATATTGGGGTTGATCCTGTTTTTTTATTAGAAATCCTTAAGAAAAAATTCTTAGAAGCGGGAGGTAAGTTATTAGAAAATACTCCCTTTACTTCAGCAACAATTTATGATAATGGAGTCTTAGTTAAGGCCGATGATACTGTTTTAAAATCTCGTTTACTGATAGATGGAATGGGTCACTTTTCTCCTATTGTTCAACAAGCAAGAAAAGGTGAAAAACCAGACGGTATTTGCTTAGTTGTAGGCAGTTGTGCAGAGGGTTATCCTAATAACGAGACAGGAGATTTAATTGCCTCTTTCACACCCATTTTAAATCAATGTCAATACTTTTGGGAAGCCTTTCCAGCCAGGGATGGAAGGACAACTTATTTATTTACTTATGTTGATGCTCATCCTGACCGTTTTAGTTTAGAATTTTTCATGGAAGAATACCTAAGATTACTTCCCGAATATCAAAATATAGAATTAGATAAGTTAGACTTTAAACGGTTTTTATTTGGCTTTTTTCCTGCCTATGAAAATAGTCCTTTAAAAATGCCCTGGAATCGGATTTTACCCATTGGAGATAGTGCTGGCGGTCAATCTCCTGTTAGTTTTGGTGGATTCGGATCGATGGTTCGTCATTTAAAACGGCTGACTTTGGCCATAGATGAAGCTTTAAAAGTTGATAGTTTAGATCAAAAATCTTTATCGTTATTGCAACCCTATCAACCGAATATTTCCGTCACTTGGTTATTCCAAAAAACCATGAGTGTTGAGGTTGATCAAACCGTTTCTCCTAATCAAATTAATGAATTAATGAGTGGGGTTTTTCAAGTCATGGATCGATTGGGGGACGATGTGTTAAAACCCTTTTTACAAGATGTGATCCAGTTTCCGGCTTTAATGAAAACCTTACCGTTAGTTAACCCTAAATTAGTCTTACCTATCTTACCCCAAGTGGGGGTACAACCGTTACTCAATTGGATGGTACACTATTTTAATTTAGCTGTCTATAGTGGGTTATATCCCGTGGGAAAATGGGTTAAACCTTTGATAGATAACTTATCCCCTCAAAAACAATTTTATTATCATCGTTGGTTAGATACTTGGAAATATGGGTCAGGAGGGGATTATAATAAGGAATAAGCATGAAATAAAGGGGGAAAGTAATGAAAATTCTGGATCATAAACAGGTGAAGTATTGTAATTTAATTCGTCGTCAAGAAGATACGATAGAATACTTACCCGGTTTAGTGTTTAAAAATAAAATGTTTGTTAAGGATAAAAGCTTTCCCAGAGAACAACAAAAAGAGGCACAAGACTATGGTAAGATGCAGTTTTTAGATAATAAAGGACAGATGGAATATTTATTATTAGAAGATGTCACCGGGGTGATCATTTGGAGAGAAAGTAATGAAGTGGAAATCTGGACAAATAATTCTCAAAAAAATCGATCAGCCACCAGTGATTTAGATAAAATTATTGATAAAATAAGAAGCGAAAAGGGAGTTACGATTAAAAATCGTCGTTACCGTCTTAAGTCCTATCCTAAGTGTTTTATTGGTAGCGAGTTAGTTGATTGGTTAACGAAAAACTTATCCATTTCCTCAGAAGAAGCAATCAAGATAGGACAACAATTAATTGACAAAAAAATCATTCATCATGTTCACAATGAAAAGGAATTTAAAAACGATTATCTATTCTATCGATTTTATATAGATGACTAACTCTTTTTTGGGTTAATCGATGTGTTAATGTGATAAAATTGCTAAAAATATTCATCTGATATGCAGTCTTTTTTACAAGAAACCAATAAACCAGATAGACAAATTAATCTCGCTAAAGCCGCTTTAATTTATGCCAAATATGAATACCCTAAACTCAATATTGAAGATTATTTAACCACTTTAGATATCATTGCTGAGAGAGTAAAAGATAGTTTACCAGGAAATTTATATCCCCTGAAAGTGATTAACACCATCAATCATTATTTATTTCAAGAGTTAGGGTTTAGGGGAAACCAAACAAATTATTATGATCCCAACAATAGTTATTTAAATCAGGTTATTGATCAAAAAACAGGTATTCCTATCACCTTATCTGTGATCTATTTAGAGATAGCCAAACGCCTTGATTTTCCTATGGTTGGCATTGGAATGCCGGGACATTTTCTGATTCGTCCTGAATTTGAAAATGTCGGAATTTTTGTGGATGTTTTTAACCAAGGAGAGATTTTATTTAGAGAAGATTGTGAGATCAAATTACAAGAAATTTATCAACAACCGGTGGCGTTAGCAGATCATTTTTTAACCCCCGTTAGTAATCAACAAATATTAGGAAGAATGTTGACCAATTTAAAATATATTTATCTCAATGGTCAAGATTATCCGAAAATGTTGAGAATTATAGAATTACTACTGCAATTATTTCCTAATCATCCCATAGAATTACGCGATCGCGGTTTACTCTATTATCAATTGCGACAATGGGAAAAAGCAACGGCGGATCTACAATTATATTTATCTATTTTACCCACCGCAGAAGATGCCCCAACCATTCGCCAACTTTTGCAACAAATGCGCTAAACTAAAACACATTATCCTATCTTTCCATTATAAAAGCTGTGTTTATAAGTGTTGTCATTCCTACTTACAATCGTAAACCGATTTTAGAAAAATGCCTTAAGGCTTTAGAAAAACAACAATTCAATGATACTATAATTAGTGATTACGAAGTGGTTTTAGTCGATGATGGATCGACGGATGGAACCCTAGAATGGTTAGAGAAAAATAAAGAAACTTTTCCTCATGTTCATCGTTTTTCTCAAGATCATTTGGGTCCAGCCGCAGCCAGAAATTTAGGCGTAACTAAGGCAAACGGTGATATAATTATCTTTATTGATAGCGATTTAGTGGTAACAGAAACCTTTTTAGAATGCCATGCTAACGCTTTAATTAAAGGAGAGAAAACATTAGATAGCGATCGCTTATTTACCTATGGGGCCGTTATTAATACTTGTAACTTTGATGATCCCACCTCTGAACCCTATAAAATAACGGATTTTTCCGCTGCTTATTTTGCTACGGGAAATGTAGCGATCGCTAAAAAATGGTTAGAAAAAGCCGGGTTATTTGACACCAGATTTCAACTGTATGGATGGGAAGATTTAGAACTGGGGGTCAGATTAAAACAGTTAGGTTTAAAATTAATTAAATGCCCTGAGGCAGTGGGTTATCATTGGCATCCTCCCTTTAATTTAGCGCAAATTCCTAACTTAATCGACAAAGAAATTCAACGGGGAAGAATGGGGGTTTTATTCTATGAAAAACATCCCACTTTTGAAGTTCGTTTAATGATCCAAATGACCTTACTCCATCGTATTTTATGGGGAATTTTATCCTTAGGGGGGACTTTAAATGAGCGTACCCTTGCCCCCATTTTACAATGGTTAATTAATAAAGGAAAGCCCCAACTCGCCTTAGAAATTGCACGAATTTTTCTTAACTGGTATAACGTGCAAGGGGTTTATGCTGCATACCGAGAAACTACTAATCATTAATCCTAACTCGGGTAGGGGTTAACGGCCGTTAACCGAAGAGAATGAAGAATGAAGAATGAAGAATTATTAGGGAAATCGGATACAAGACCCCGAATTTATTCGTGGATAGAAAAATTTTTTTCTTAACTCATGGGCCTTGATTTATCAATGGGGTATAATTCTACATTCTAAATTTTTAATTCTAAATTCCTTTGACCCCTACTTTTTTCCTTAATTTTTCAAATAGTAATTTTGGGGAATAATTTGTATTTTTTCCCAAGCGGTAATGGCATGATAAAGGGTTTCTGCTAGGACAGTGTTAGACTTTTCAGTTAAATGAACGGTATCACTAAACATGGGAGTGGGAAAATTAGAATTACTTTGATAGAAGTTCAAAACTTTAACATTTTTTGGATAAGCTTGACCAAGTTGTTGAGTTGCCTTAACAAACTCCTTATAAGCGTTAGGAAATTTTTCGAGGTATTCTTTTCCTAAGCGATCGCGGATAGCTTTTTCATCCGAAGAAAGCTTTTCTAGGGGACGAGACGTAATTTCTGGTTGAACCGCCAAAACCACGGGAATGCCTAATCTAGCCGACATTTGGATTAATCGTTGATGGTTCTCTCGATAACGATCAACCCGACGATTTAACTCCTCTTGATTATCAGGTAAATAATGCTTTAAAGCCTTGCCATCGGTATTAATAGGTAAGCTAGTCTCCACCGCCGGACGGCTATTATTGCTAGGATTGGTCAAAGAATTATAAGTTCTGACTAACCCCGTATTTTTAATCCATTCATCCGCCGAAAAATTCAAAGAATTCTTAAAATGCGCCTTAGCATCAGCTAAAAATTCATCAATCTGAGGCACATCTGTTTGTGACTGACTACTGGGTAACATCATGTCTTCGTAGCCATCTAAAACCACAATTAAATCCGGTTGATAGGGGAGAATTTTTAGGGCCAATTGAGACAACTGATTACCGGAGGTATAACCCGGAACAGCCGCATTAATCACCCGATAATTGCCTTCCCGAATTTTAGGAGGTAACTTCATCAATTTTTGTCGTGACGGAACAAAAAAGGGAAAAACATCAGGACGATAGGTGGAGGGGGAACTTTTCTGCTGATTGACCCGTTGTTTAAGACGGGCTTCTAATTGATGACTAATGGTACTGTCATTATTAGGGTTTAACTGTCCAAAGGCCGTTGAACCCCCTAAGACAAAGATGCGAATCTCATTTTTAGGTTTAGCGACTGGAACCGGATCATTATCCCGTAACCCCTGTTCATTGATATAGAAAAATTCGCTTTTTTGGCCGTCAACCAATTCATATCCCGTGGTTGAACTCCGTTCCATCACCAAGTTACCTTGATTTTTCAGTCCCTCGATGGGTTTATCGGTGGCGGTACGAAACTGTAACTTATAGGCTTCTATCAGGGGAGATGTCCCTTTGCTGGTGTCTCCTTTTCCGGTGATCCCTAAATAAGTCTGGGCGAGAAATTCTGAGAGAATAATCAACACAGGTAAAGCGATGATAATCCCCAGTAACGATATCTTAGGCCGAGTTTTTCCCTTATTGTAGTAAGAACTATTGTAATAAGAACCGTAAGAACGGGTTTTTTTCGGTAATTTCAACATTAAATGGTTCCTCTGTAAAAATAGGTTTACAAAATTATTGGTCAAACCTTAGCATTGAATTGGGTCAAGAATCCACCGGAGATGTTCAAGGGCGGTTTCCCCTGTAAATTTACTAATTTCTTAGTTTAACCATCATTTGTAAAATTTATGGCGTATAAATTACTATTTGTCTGTCTGGGTAACATTTGCCGGTCTCCCTCGGCAGAAAATATTATGAACTATTTAATCCAAGAAAGAGGGCTAGAAGGCAAAATTATCTGTGATTCTGCTGGAACTTCTAGTTATCACATTGGGGCATCCCCTGATCGACGAATGCAAGCGGCCGCAGCCCGTCGGGGTATAAAATTAGTGGGACAAGCCAGACAGTTTGATGTGTCTGATTTTGAAACGTTTGACATGATTTTAGCCATGGATCGTTCCAATTATCGGGACATTTTACAACTTGACCCCGATAACCTTTACAAAGATAAAGTCAGGTTAATGTGTGATTTTGCCAGTCAACATCGCGATCGCGAAGTCCCTGATCCCTACTACGGAGGGGAAGCGGGGTTTGATCATGTTATTAATTTATTATTAGATGCTTGTGACGGCTTATTAGAGGAAATTTTAAAGTAATGGATGAACAACGAATTGCGGTGGGGAGTAAAGTCTCTTTAGTCAGTAAACCTCCCTATCTCAAAACTGCTGATCCCATGCCCATGTTACGGCCCCCTGACATTTTAGACATTGGAGACGAAGGCATTGTTATGAACCGTCGTCCTGGGGGTTATTGGGGGGTAAAATTCGAGAAAGGAACCTTTTTGATGGAAAGTCAATACCTTGCTGTTGCCACTATCCAAGAATCTCATACGGATGTTTAGGTAAAGGGAATGGGGAATGGGGACGGCGTATGATGGGGGCTTTAGACCCCCCACACCCCCCACACCCCCCACACCCCCCACACCCCCCTTTAAAAGGGGGGCAGGGGGGGTAGGGGGCAGGGGGGGTAGGGGCGTTAACGATTAATACAATCATCTAAATCATTCAAAACATAAGGGACTTCAGATTTAAACCATTGATTCCAAATTTCTGCCTCTGCTTGACTGGCAATAAATTCGTTAATAATCGTTTTCCATTGAGGATCATCATGGGGTAGAATTAGCCCGTAATATTCACAAGTTAATGGTTGAGGAGGAATCAGTTGATAGTTTTCTTGGGATAAAGATTGACGTTTTATTTCCCCAAGCAGTAAAATTCCCTCACTGGCTAAGACATCAATTTGTTCCTTTTCTAATGCTTCAATTCCACTCATTCTGCCATAAGAAGCGTTAAATCTTTCTCGGTTTGCTTGAGGATATTTTTCAGTAATAAATTGTTCTGTTGTCGTATTTTCTAAGACTCCGATATTAACATTCATCAAAGATTGAAACGGATTAATTTTACCTAAGTTATTGACTTTTATTAAAAACTGTGTTCCTGTTAAAAAGAAAAAGTTAGAAAAACTAACCTCAGATAGCTCCTCTCGAATGGTATTCGGTCCACATTCTAAATAAGCTTGTTTTTCTTTGACTAATTCAAACCGGTTATCTAAATTAGAAGCCAGTTGAACCACTTCAATTGCAGTGTTCATATCATAATTTTCTTGTAAATATTCCCCTAATTCATCAATAAAATCGGTACAATATCCTGCCCATTCTCCCTCATTATTAATATAGCCAAAGGGAGGCGCATCTCCCCTCAACGCTACTTTAAGAACCCCAGTATTGGCGATTTCTTCCATAATTGATCCTGACGCGGTAACATTGGTTTGTTGTTGGATAGGGGACGGAATAATGGCCACAGGAGGAGTGTCTTGATAAGCTTGTTCGAGTTGTTCAGGGGTCAGAGATTGGATCGTCTGTAGGGTTAATTTTTCTTCGCTAATTTGCTGGTTATAGGATGCACTAAGATAGGGTAAATAGTTATTATCTTGGTTAAGATAAGCTTCAAAAAATGCCACCGTTACCCCTTTGAGGTAAGCGTTTCCTAAGTCTGCATTATCACCAATTAAAAATTTAGGAAGTCCTTCCACGCCTTCGGTATCGCTTTCTAAGGTACTGGAAAAATGAGTCCCCGGAACCATCACAGAAAGGTGTTTTTTGGGGGTATTTAGCCAGATAAAAGGATGAACTTGTTCGATCATCATAGGGGTCACTAAGTCTTGACTCCCTCCGACAATGAGGGTGGGAATATCAATTTTTTTAATTTCTTCAGGACCAAACAGAGAACTTCCCAAAGGATGGGCCAAAGCGATCGCTTTAATTCTCTCATCTCCTAAGTTATAGGTTTGCTGGGGTAAGTAACTGCCACGACATTGCAGAAATAGAGACGAATTCAATAGGGGATTTTTTTGTTCGCAGTCTTGGGCGAGTCGTTGATGATTAATATTAGCCCCTGCCAGGGAATAAGCGGTCGATCCCCCTAAAGAATGACCTAAAACACCCACTTTGTTTAAATCTATCCCCATAACCCAGGATGTATTCGTTTTAGCCAGTTTTTCTAGTTCATCTAAGAGGTTTTTAATATCTAGGGGCCGACTGACAAATTCCATGGGACTGAGGACAACTCGTACTTCTCCCTGTAAAAAGTCCTCGCGATAGGTTAAATCACTACCAATATGACGAGGAACGGCCACAGCAAAGCCATAGGATGCTAAATGCTCCGCAATGCTATAGTTTCCTTGATAAGAGCCAAATCCATGACTAATAATGACTAAAGGAGATGGGGTTTCTTTTCCTTGAGGAAGATAAAAGTCGACTTCTAAAGGATAATGGGTAGTCAGTCCTTGATTAGTTTGACGAAGATTAGCAATTTCAAAGGTTATTATCTTTTTTTGCGCTTTAAACTGCCCAACTTTCCGTAAATCGGTTAATTGATCTAAATTGCCGAATTTTTCTGTTGTTGCTTCGTTGTTAGATTGTTGAGCGATCGCGTTAATACTGGTTTGGGTATAGTCAGATAAAGCAGTGAAAGCTTGGAGCAATTCTAGCATTCCATCGGTTTCGAGTCTTACGTCTCGGCGAGGAAAACGACGTAAAACGTTGATGATGCCAACCCCTTCAGGGTCAGCCGCAGAAAGGACTAAAGATGACCGTAAAGCGTAAAATCCGTTGGTATTTCCTTCCATTTGCACTAAGTCTCCTACCCGTTTAAGGAGAGTTTGGCCGATCCCAACTTTAGTAAAATTAGAAACAAGCACAGGACTAACAGGAAAGCGTTTCTGTAGCAGTCCTCGAAACTGATTTAAGGTAGCTTCATCAAGATAATTAGTATATTTTGCTAAATCTGAGGAAATTTCTCCCGTTTTTTCAAACTTTTCCAAGGAATCGAGAGAAACGGTAAACTCTCCTAACACCGAAAGGTTAAAAACGACTCTTTCTGCACTAAGAATCGGTTTTCCTTGTCCGAGTAATATTAAAAAAGTGAGAGAATAAAATAGGGATTTACATACTTTTTTAAGATTCATTGATATGCGATCGTATCAAGTTAATTGTTAATTCTTTATTTTCTACGATCTACTAAGCTAAATCAAGTTAGCTTAATTATTTATTCCTTATTCCCTTCAATTAACCAATTCTACCCGTAATATAATCTTTGGTTTTCTGTTGTTCTGGAGCAGAAAAAATAGCATCGGTTTGGCCAAATTCGATCATTTCTCCTAAGTACATAAAAGCAATATAATCAGACACTCTAGCTGCTTGGTGCATACTATGGGTGACAATAATCATGGTTACTTTTTCTTGTAAGTGACTGATTAATTCTTCTATACTATTAGTAGCAATGGGATCAAGAGCAGATGTAGGTTCATCTAATAAGATAACTTCCGGTTCTGTTACTAACGCTCTAGCAATACATAAGCGTTGTTGTTGGCCTCCAGATAAGTCATAAGCTGATTTATGTAAACGATCTTTGACTTCGTTCCATAAGGCAGCATTTTGTAGGGCTTTTTCTACTTTTTCATCTAAAATACTTCTATTTGTTTCTCCCCTAACTCTCAAACCATAGACCACATTTTCATAGATTGACTTAGGAAAAGGATTCGGTTTTTGAAAGACCATACTGACTCGCATTCTCACTTCAATGGGGTCAACTTTAGGGCTTAAAATGTTTAAGGAATCAAGGCGTATTTCCCCTTCATAACGGTTATTTGGATAGAGATCGTGTAAACGATTAAAACATCGTAATAACGTCGTTTTACCGCAACCAGATGGACCAATTAAAGCCGTTACTTTTTGCTGAGGAATCCTAAAACTAACATTTTTAATAGCGTGAAAATCTCCATAGTAAAAATTAAAGTTTTTAACTTCTACTTTCGGGTTGATAGTTTCTAAATGATGAGAATTATTAGAAAAATTGTCTACCATTTGATACCTTGACGTAAACGATAACGTAAATAAATTGCAAGTCCATTAATGCCTAAAGTCATCATTAATAACACCGTTCCTGCTGCTGCTGCATTCACTTGAAAATCTTGTTCAGGACGAGATACCCAGGTAAACATTTGAATAGGTAGAACGGTAAAAGGAGCATTTAACCAGGCAAAGAATTTCTGAAAATTGAAGAAAGGAAAGGTCATTTCCAGAGGTAAAAAAGGAAACTCACTGTTAAAGGGTGATTCGGGTAAAAAGGCAATAAAAGTTAATGCGCCAATGGTAATTAAAGGGGCAGTTTGACCAATAGCACGGGCTAAACCGATAATAATTCCCGTTAAAATACTGCCAGAAGAATAGGGTAAAATATGATCCCAGATGGTTTGCCATTTCGTTGCACCAACGGCATAGGAAGCTTCCCTTAAACTAATAGGAATGGCTCGAATTGCTTCACGAGTGGTAACAATAACCACAGGTAAAATTAACAATGCTAAGGTTAATCCTGCGGTTAAAACACTTTGTCCTAACTGAAATTGATAGACAAACAATCCTAATGCTAATAAACCATAAACAATGGAGGGAACACCAGCTAAATTAGTGACATTAATTTCAATAATCGCTGATAGCCAATTCTTGCGAGCATATTCTTCTAAATAAATACCCGAAGCGATGCCAAGGGGAATGGCAACACAGGCGGTTACAAACATAACTAGACTGGTGCCAACCCAAGCCGAAAGAATTCCCGCTTGCTCTGCTTTACGACTCGGAAAAGAGATAAAAAATTGTGGGGTTAAACGGGGTAAACCTGCGATAAATATTTGTAAAACTAATCCCACTAAAATGAAAATAGCTACAAAAATAATCAATAATCCTAAAATAGCAAAGCAACTATCTATCAGCTTACGTTTAGAAATATCATTAACTAAATGTTTCTCTGACATAGACCTAAAACTTAATAAATTTCTCGATAACGTTTTGCCAAAAAGTACCCAATAACATTGAGAATTAATGTTATTATCACTAACGTTAAACCAGCAGCAAAAATTGTTTGATATTCTACTGTTCCGTGGGGTAAATCCCCTAAACTAACTTGGGCAATATAAGCGGTAATGGTTGCCCCTTGCTCTAAAGGATTTAAGGTTAATTGAGGTAATAAACCCGATGCAATGGCGACAATCATTGTCTCACCAACGGCACGAGAAGCTCCTAAAATATAAGCTGCACCAACCCCTGAAATAGCAGCAGGAAAGACCACTTTTAAGGCAGTTTGTAAACGGGTTGCTCCCATCGCATAAGACCCCTCTTTTAAGACCACAGGAACCGCTCTCATGGCATCTTCGCAGATTGAACTCACTAACGGTAAAATCATCAAACCCATAACTAAACCACCGCTTAACATATTAAAAGTGGGTAGATTAGTAAATACTTTTTGTAGTAAAGGAGTGACTACTAATAGGGCAAAGTACCCATAAACCACTGTAGGAATAGCTGCTAATAATTCTAAGATTGGTTTAACCCATTCTCTCAATTGTACTGAAGCAAACTCACTTAAATAAATAGCCACAGTGGTTCCTAATGGAATCGCCACCAATAAAGCAATGGTTGAAGTCACTAAAGTTCCTGAAAGCAGGGGTAAAATGCCGTAATGTTTATCGTTAAATAAAGGAGTCCATTGAGTGTCCGTTAAAAAATTAATAATAGGGACTTGCTGAAAAAAAAGCCAAGATTCTGTAACTAAAATGTACAAAATACCGAAGGTTGTCCCTACTGAAGATAAAGCAGCTAGAAAAAGGGCAAACTCTATAATACTTTCTCGAATATTCCGAAAAACACTATTAGAAATTTGCCCATTCCTATTATCTTTAGATAAAATTGGTGTCATAACTTAGCGAATGGCTTGAGCTAATTTTTGCTTATGTGCTTGATAGTCAGTGCGAGGAATAGAGCGAACTTCTTTAACTAATTCCGGCGCACTATCTAAATAGTATTCTACAAATTCTTTAACAGCAGAGTTACTTTTTACTGCGTCAAGATTAACGTAGATAAAGATAGGCCGAGCTAAAGGTGTATAAGTTCCATCACTCACGGTTTTAGAGGAAGGAGCAACCCCATTAATTTTTAAAGCTTTGAGCTTATTTTTATTTTCTTCGTAGTAGGTATAGCCAAAGTAAGCTAATGCTTGTTTATCATTAGCCACCCCTTGAACTAATACATTATCATCTTCACTGGGAGTATAATCAGTGCGACTATCCCCTGAGTTACCGATAACTTCATCAGTAAAATAATCAAAGGTTCCTGAGTCTGCACCGGGTCCATATAGCTTTAAGGGAGCATTGGGCCAGCTAGAATTAACTTGATTCCATCTAGTAATTTTATTAGTAGCAGCCGGTTCCCACATCTTTTTAAGTTCTGCTGTTGTAATATTTGTTAAAGGATTATCTTTACTAACAACAACAGTAATGGCATCATAAGCAACAGGAATTTCCATATATTTAACTCCTGCTTTTGCACACATTTCTTTCTCACTATCTTTAATGGGTCGAGAAGCATTAGAAATGTCTGTCTTTACCGCTTCGTTATCAGAACAAAACTTTTTGAAACCACCACCCGTTCCAGAAATCCCAACGGTTACTTGAACCGCACCCCGTTTTTTATTCTGAAACTCTTCGGCCACCGCTTCAGTAATGGGATAAACCGTACTAGAACCATCAATTTTGATGACCTGACGACCTTGGGAGTTAACAGGAATATTACTCAAGTTAACTAAGAATAAGCCTAATGCAAATGCACCGGCAAAAAGCCAACCATTTACGTTAATGTTCATCGCTGATTATTTCCTAATGGGTTAATTTTTGTCATTCAAAGGTAAGCCCGATCTATTATTTCAAAAAAAGTATTAATTAGGGTTAAAAAATAGTAAAAAATAGATTAACTTTACTAATATTTATTGTGTTTTTAACCTAAATTTAGTTTAAAAATTATTTTTTAGTTAAAACTGTATTAATAACAAAAAAATAGCAAATTTATGTTTATTATCTAAAAAGAAATTTTGCGATTTTAGAAAAATGACCTTAATCAGACCAATTTACAATCTATTATTAAAGTTTCGTTTTTTGTTTCGACCGATGTTTTTTCTTTCCCTAATCTTTCATATTGGGTTTTTAAGCTTACCCCTTCCTTCTTCTCCTGAATTAGAAGAAAATAAGACAGAAGAAATTGAAGAAAAAGTAGAAATTACTCGTTTAATTCCTCCCTCTCCTCAACCGTCTCCTAACAACCCTAAAACACCACCGAAAGTTAAATCGACTCCGACACCAACACCTATCCCAAGTCTTCCAAAAGTGAGACAACAACCCAGACAACCCCCTCGACAAATTCCCAGAATTACTACCCCTTCTCCCACTCCTCAAATTACACCAACTCCTCAGAAAACCCCCTTACAAACCACCCCTAAACCTTCCCCGTCTCCCACTCCCAAACAAACACCCACACCCAATCCAACACCGACACCGACACCAACCCCAACCCCTACACCTAATCAAGAATTAATAGAAAACGATGTAAATAATTTAGAAAATCAGAATGAAATTGCTTCGGAAGCAGGTTCAAGTTTATTAGAAGAATTAAGACCAAGAATTTTAAAACGTTTAGAAAAAAGTAGTAATGATTTAGACGCAATGAAAGAATATATTGATACGCTACCGATACAATTTATTCGAGAAGAACATATTCCTTTCTTTTTAACAGAAGAAAATCAACTCAAACCAGAAACATTAGGATTTCTAACTATACCTCAAACCAGTCCTTATGGTGCTTATTTTGATTATATTGAACCGGTTGTTAAAAATGAATTAGGGTTTGAAATTAATCAATTAGAAGAAGAATATGGTGATTCTTTATTCTATGAAGCTAAAAACTCATCAGACATTACATTTTATATGAGTGTTGTTAAATTAAAAGGTAGTGGTGCTTTATTAGTTTTATGGATTAATAACCCTAATAACTCCCAAACTTCTCAACCTTTTGAATAAATTATGATTCTTCATTTTCTGCTGTAATTGCTAAAGAAACTCTTTCTTTTTCTAACTGTTTTAATTGAATTAAAATCTCGATAACTTGTTTATAAGAGACTGTTTTATCTGCCATTAATAAAACGGTTCCTGTTTTTTGCTTCATTAAATAGTCTTGAACAATTATTTTTAGTTGTTCTACTGTTTCTATTCTTTGCTCATATTGATTAATCGTAAAACTATCATCAGATTTCAATGTAACAATTAAATTTTTACTTTCTGTATCCATTGATGTTTCTGCTGTTTCTTCATCACTAGGTAATTCAACTTTAACCCCTTGAGGACTGGTAGTTAAATTCATCGAAACCAACACAAAAAATGCTAATACAGACATCATTACATTAAGCATCGGTATTAAATTAATACTAGGGATGGATTGCTGAGACTTTTGATTTTTAAATCGCATAATTTACATTCAACTTTCTTTGTCAATTGCTAAGAATACTTGCTTTTCACTTATTTTACTCAGTTTATTTAATAACTGCGAAATATCTTGATAAGATAATTCTTCATCTGCTTTAATAATGACTTCTCCTGATAAATTTTTATCTAAGAAAATAGAGACATTTTGCAGCATTTCTTCTTCCTTAACTATTTCCTCACCAATAAATAAATTTTTATCTTTGTCTATTCCAATAATTAAGGTGGGTTGATTAGTGTCTTGTTGTTCAGTATTGCGATTATTTTCTATTCCTGGAACATTAATATTGCCTAATATTTGGCTAGTTAAGGTCATAGAAGTAATGATGAAAAAGAGTAAGACTGACATTAAAACATCAATCATAGGCACTAAATTAACTTCCGGGACAGACGAAGATCGTTGTTGTTTAAATTTCATTTTTTATTGGTAATTGTCCATATTAACTGTATTGACAGGGGGTAAAGCAGGAGACATTGCTTGTTTTTCTTCTAATTCTGGCTCATACCAAAACTGTCGATAAATTAACTCTAATTCTGTACCCACTTCAGCAAAATACTCAACTTGTCCACTTTGCAAAGTAACAGAAATACGATAAATTAATAATGCAAGAATAGCCACTATCATTCCGGCTGCTGTGGTAATTAACGCTTCAGAAATACCAGAAGCAGCTTGAGAGGTTTCTGCTAAATTTGCCCCTTCTCCTATTTTTAAATTATTAAAAGTTGTAATTAGTCCCGTTACTGTTCCTAATAATCCTAATAATGGGGCAACTGCGATCACAGTTTCGAGAAATTTATCCCCTTTTCTCATTTGAATAAATTCGCGATCGCCTCTAGCTTCCATTGCTAAACGAAAGGTTTCAGGGCTTGGTTTTTTCAGTTGTAGAGGGGCTAATAAAAAGCGTCCAATGGGCAAAAAACGGGCGTGTTGAGCGATTTTTTGAGCTTGTAGGAGATCGTAACGAGCCGTCTCTAAAACATCACTAACAATGGGATTTTCTTGGCTTAACAATCGAATCCAAAACCAAGCTCTTTCTAAGGCAATGGTGATGGTAAAAACAGATAAAGCTAATAGGGGCCACATCACAGGGCCTCCTTTTAGAAATAAGTCGTAAATATGAGTCATTTAACCTTAAAGTTTACTATTTCACTTAAACAGAAACCATTATTTAACAGTAAGGTTAAAATCAGTTAAACAAAGCTAAGGTTAATCAAGTCAGAAATCAGCAGAGGTTTACTCGATTAATATAATTTAAAAACCCTATATGATGAGGGCTTAATATTATTAAGCCCCTACGAATTATATTAACTTTTAGCCTCTCCAGGAATGGTGATATCAATGGAGGTAACGGTTTGTCCCAGTTGGGATAAAGGCGGATTAATTTCTTGTTCATTCCCCACCACGACAGTAACCAGATTTTCTGGTTTAAGATGTTCTTGTGCCACCCGTTGCACATCTTCAATAGTGGTTGCTTTTACCCCTTTTTGATAGTCAAAAATAAAGTCTTGAGGATACCCATAATATTCATAGGCCATCAGACGAGATAAAGTTTGACTAGGGTTCTCAAACTTGAAGACAAATGAGTTTAAAATCGACTCTTTAGCATAGTCTAATTCATCGGGTTCAATGGGATTGTTTTGTATTCGTTCAATTTCTGTGATCAAAGAATTAATAAACTGTACCGTCGTTTGAGATGCAGTTTGTCCCCCGGCAATAAAGATCCCAGGATAGTCATAGGCTGCATTCCAATAACCATAGACACTGTAGGCTAAGCCTTGACGCGATCGCAAATCATTGTACAAACGACCCCCAAACCCATTCAGTAAACCATTCACCACCGCTAAGGCCGGATAATCAGGACTATTAAATTTTCCCCCTAAATGCCCCAATAACACATTACTTTGATTCAATTGAGGTTGATTGACGAAAAACACTCCCTGGCCTTGTTTTTGTTGGGCTGAGGGAACGTTTATGTCTGGGTCTGGGGTGGTCGGTTGCCACTTTCCTAAGGTATTGGCAATCAAGGATTTCATGGTTTCAGGATCAAAGTCGCCGACGATCCCTAAAATCATGTTTTCGGGCCGTACATATTTTTGATGAAAGGCCACCACATCCTCACGACTAATATTATCGATGGTTTCATACTCAGTGGTACGAGCATAGGGACTCTCTTCCCCATAGATCAATTTGTCTAACTCTCGACTGGCAATGTCCCCTGGATCATCGTTACGACGGGCAATTTGACCCTGTTGTTGGGTTTTGATTAAGGTTAAAAATTGAGGGGAAAAAGCAGGTTCTTGTACAATTTCACTGAAGAGATTAAAAACAGTTTCTAAGTCTTCGGTTAGGGTGTTAAACCCGGCACTCCCAGAACTGGTTCCAATGCTCACCTCTACCCTGGCGGCCCGTTGTTCTAAGAGTTCGTTAATGTCATTACTAGAATGTTTTGTGGTTCCCCCTAACCGCATTAAGGCCCCGGTGGTTTCAGCTAAACCCACTTTTTGGGCCGGTTCAAGTCGTGATCCAGTCTTGATTAACGCACTCCCTTTCACTAAAGGTAACTGATGATCTTCTACTAAATAAACCACCATCCCGTTGTCGAGTTGGTAGCGTTCGTATTGGGGAAGGGATATTTCAGGTAACGGGGGAAACTCTAACTCGGTGTAATGTCTGGGGGTTTGAGCAACGGCCGGTAAACGAAAAATTAAGACTAGCAAGGTTGTTATTACCACTAACCCTAACCAGCGAAATCGTTTTATAGAGATGTCAATCATAGAAACGGTTAAAAATTTTTGTGTGATGAAACTATTATTTTACTCTCTTATCATAAGTCTTCTTTTGTCTTGTTGCCGTTCAAGGGGATTTCTATCATTTGCTAATGACTCAATTTTTTTGCTATACCAATAGTTAACTTACTCATACTTTTGGAATTAGTCGTGTCTTTATCCGCTACAAATAAGGTCTTATTGTTACCTTTTCTTCTTGTTCTTACTTCTTGTTTACCCACTCCAGAAGGGAGGGATTCTCTTAACAATATTTTAATGGCAAATTCTCAAATAATTACTCAAACTTATATTTCTGATCCCCGTCTCAATGACTTATTAATTCAAGGGATGGAAAAAGGAATTAAAGGGGATTATCAAGGGGCGATCGCTCTTTTTACAGAAGTGTTACAGTCTGATCCCCAAGAAGTTGAAGCTTATTATAATCGAGGGATTGCCTACGCTAAGATGAATAATTATCCAGCAGCTTTAGAGGATTTTTCTACAGCGTTAACCCTTAATCAAACCATGGCAGATATTTATGTCGAAAGGGCAAAAGTTTATTTACAATTAGGCGATCGTAACGCAGCGATCGCCGATTTACAAAAAGCTAAAACACTCTTAAAACAACAAGGCCACACCTCTCGTTATCCAGAAATTGATAATCTTCTCAATTGATAATCGGTAACTGTTCACTAACTCAAGCCCCTTAATTTATCAAGCTTGGGAATAATTCTACATTCTTCATTTTAAATTCTAAATTCCCTTGACTAAGCATTTTGACGGAATTGAGCTAAAATGAATTTTCGTATCGAAATATAAAGTTACATTACAAATCATTTTAGGAGTCTCCTGGATGTCAACAGTCGCAACCCCTAGCCAAATCTGGAATTCATCTTTTAACCAGCAATCATTGAGAATCGTGGCGTTAGGAGATAGTTTAGTGTATGGGTATGGTGATCCCGTTGGGGGTGGATGGGTTGAGAGGTTACGTCGTCAGTGGATGGCGCAAGAAAAGGGTCATGTGTTATATAATTTGGGGGTAAGAGGCGATCGCACCCATCAAGTGGCCCAACGGTTAGAAGGGGAATATCGCTATCGAGGCGAGTTACGCAACCGGGTTCCTGATGTGATTATGCTTTCCGTTGGGGTGAATGATTCGGCCAGGTTGAGACGGCCTGATGGGCGTTTATTTACAGATTTTGAGACTTATCAACAAGAAATAGAGAATTTATTAGATCAAGCGCAGCAATTATCTCCTGTTTATTTTGTGGGAATGGTTCCTGTAGATGAAGAAAAAATGCCCTTTATCGACTGTTTTTATTTTAATCATTTTGATCAATATCGTTACAAAGAAGTGACTAAAAAAGCCTGTCAGTCTCGTAATATTCCTTATCTAGATATTTTTGATTTATGGTTAGGAAGAGGGGAAGATTATGTCAAGTCACGGTTAATTAATGATGGATTACATCCCAATGTTAAAGGCTATGAATCCTTGTATGATGATATTTTGAATTGGCAAGCATTACAGCAATTAAATATGAGTAGTGTATCAGCGATCGTTTAACTGTAGGGTGGGCATTGCTCACTAACTAGAAAAATAGCTAACTAAAAAACTAGCGAAAAAAATAGCAAGCAAGATGCTTGCACTACTAACAAAATTACTCATTGAATTACAACAATTAAGGGAGAATGAAGAATCATGAATCAGTATAGTATGATTATTGAGTGGTCTGAAGATGATCAATTATTTCTAGTAACCATTCCCGAATTTTCTGAACAAGTTATTATGCCTTGTACTCATGGAAAAACCCGTGAAGAAGCAATGCGAAATGGAGAAGAAATTATTGAAATGTATTTAGAAGCATGGCAAGCAGAAGGTCAAACAATTCCTAAACCAAAAACGTTACAAATTGTTTAATAAATTTATTTTCTTTGTCTTTTTTTTCTTTTATATTTTAGTTAATCAAGTTCTTTTCTGAGACTTGGGATTTTCAAAGCAGATTGATTCAATATTTTTGATTATTCACTACTTTTACTAATTAACTTATTATAACCCCCAAATAACTCGAATCGGTTCTACAGTTCCCCTAAACTCTACACTCTGATAACCTGCTCATTAATTTCTACATTTAGAGAGATATTTTAAGGGTCTATCTCTAATACTATAAATGTACAGATTAGATACCTTAACATTTGTAGTCAGCTTAACGTGCCAAAATAAGAGGATGAAAAGTCATGAAGACAATACCTAAAGATAAAGGATTTGATAGTAGCTTGGGCTTACTATTTGACGGTTATGATTTTATCTCTAAACGATGCAAACGTTATCAATCTAATATTTTCCAAACTCGGCTAATGCTCGAAAAAACGATCTGTTTTAAAGGAGAAGAAGCTGCTAAAGTTTTTTACGATAAAACAAAATTTACTCGCGAAAATGCGGCTCCCGACAGGGTTAAAAAAACCTTATTCGGAGAAAAATCCATTCAAGGAATGGACGGGGATGCTCATCTACATCGCAAACAAATGTTTATGAGTTTGATGAGTGAGGAAGGCATTCAAGAACTAGCCACTTTGACCCAACAACAATGGCATAATTATGGCAAAAAATGGGAAAACATGGATAAAATTGTCCTGTTTGACGAAGCTAGAGAAGTTTTATGTCGTGCTGCTTGCGCTTGGGTAGGTGTGCCTCTTGAAGAGTCTGAGGTAAAGCTTAGAAGCGAACAGTTTGAAGCCATGATCGCAGGTTCTGGAGTAGTTGGACCAAAGCACTGGCAAGGGAGAAAGGCCCGCCAAAAGAATGAAAAATGGATAGAAACTATCATCGAAAACGTGCGGAATCATCAGTTAAACGTTCCTGAAACTAGCCCGATCTATATTTTTGCTAATCATCGTGACCTATCAGGAAAATTACTGGATAAACGAGTCGTAGCCGTTGAATTAATTAATGTTTTACGTCCTATCGTTGCCATTGATCGTTATATCACTTTTGGGGCATTGGCTTTACATGAACATCCAGAATGTCGCCCCAAACTTTTAGAAAGTGACGATTATTTACAGGCATTTGTTGAAGAAATTCGCCGTTTTTATCCCTTTTTTCCCTTCGCCGCTGCCCGTGTTCGTCAAGACTTTGATTGGCAAGGGTATCATTTTCCCCAAGGAACCAGAGTATTGCTGGATCTCTATGGAACGAACCGTGATCCTCAATCGTGGGATAAACATGATGTTTTTGATCCGGAACGATTTCTTAATTTTTCTGAGCTAGATTCTTTTAAATTTATTCCCCAAGGAGGTGGAGATTATCACACAAATCATCGTTGTCCAGGGGAATGGATTACCATTGAATTACTAAAGGTAACGATGCGCTTTTTAATTGAGTCGATAAACTATAATGTACCTGAACAAGATTTACGAATTAACCATTTAAGAATGCCGACGATTCCTGCTAGTGGTTTCGTAATTGACAAAGTAAAGGTATGTTATTGAAGAAGGAGTCAGAATACAGGAGTCAGGAGAGAAAATGTTTCTAGTAATGATCAAAGGAACGGTTAAAGAAGTTGACCTAGCTATCAAGATTATTACTCAACAATCAGGAATTCTTAAAGAAGCCGATAGATAGTTATTTCTGACAATAAGGTTAGGGATAAACTTATGAGTCTTTTTTGAGTGGCTTTTCTTTGATTATTACTAGAGTTAAGAACAAAATTTGCTAAAATAATCAAGCAATAAATTGATAAACCATTCAATAAATAATGCAAACTAAACGAGTTAGAGACATCTTAAGACACGGTAAACCCGACGAAACCGTTACTATTCAAGGGTGGGTACGCACTAAACGGGAATTAAAAGGATTTGCTTTCATGGAAGTTAATGACGGTTCCTCTCTCAACAGTTTACAGGTGGTTCTCGATGAAAGTGTCCCCAACTATCAAGATGCTCTCAAACTCCTTAATACAGGGGCTTCTGTGGAAGTTTCAGGAACCCTGGTACAATCCCCCGGAAAAGGCCAAAACATCGAGTTAAAGGCTGCTACAGTGCAGGTATATGGCACATCTGACCCCGAAACCTATCCCCTTCAGAAAAAACGCCATTCCTTTGAATTTTTACGCACCATTGGCCATCTGCGATCGCGGACCAATACCTTAGGGGCAGTGATGCGCGTCAGAAATGCTTGTGCAACGGCAATTCATCAATTTTTTCAAGAACGGGATTTTATTTGGATTCATACCCCCATTATTACCGCTAGTGACTGCGAAGGGGCAGGGGAATTATTCACCGTAACTAATTTTGATTTAAGCAAAGTTCCTGTTGATAAACAACAAAAAATAGACTACACTCAAGACTTTTTTGGTAAGCAAGCTTATCTAACGGTAAGTGGACAATTAGAAGCGGAAGTGATGGCTATGGCCTTTCAAAATGTTTATACCTTTGGGCCTACCTTCCGGGCAGAAAATTCTAACACCTCTCGTCATTTGGCTGAGTTTTGGATGGTCGAACCAGAGATGGCGTTTTGTGATATTGAAGGAGATCAAGACTTAGCCGAAGCATTCTTAAAATACATTTTTAACTATGTGTTAGAAACTTGTCCCGAAGATATGGAATTTTTCAATAAACGTATTGACAAATCTGTGTTAGAAACAGCAGATAACATCATTAACAATGAATTTGAAAGAATTACTTACACCAAAGCGATAGAGTTACTCGAAAAGTCTACTAAAAAGTTTGAATATGCTGTGGAATGGGGCATTGACTTACAATCGGAACATGAGCGATATCTAGCCGAAGAATTGTTTAAAAAGCCCTTAATTGTTACTAATTATCCCACAGGAATTAAAGCCTTTTATATGCGCTTAAACGATGATAATAAAACGGTGGCTGCGATGGACGTTTTAGCCCCGAAAATTGGCGAAATTATCGGCGGTTCTCAACGGGAAGAAAGACTAGATATTTTAGAAAAAAGAATTAATGAAATGGGTCTGATTCCTGATGATTTGTGGTGGTATTTAGACTTAAGAAGATATGGAAGTGTTCCCCATGCAGGATTTGGTTTAGGGTTTGAAAGAGTCGTCCAATTTATGACAGGAATGGCTAATATTCGGGATGTAATTCCTTTCCCTCGTACCCCCTTAAGTGCAGAATTTTAAATTATTTTGTAGGGTGGGCAGTTATTAATTATCAGAGGAAAATAAACGATTATAAATATAAACTGCCCACCTCATTTCATCAATATAAATACAACCTGTAACAGCAAGGTTGGCAAATGATAAAATTATCTGAGTTGATCTTATTTCTCAACCCTTTGCCCACCCTACCCCTGGAGAAAATTATGTCAATAGAAACCACAATTTCAGAGTATTATAACAGTTTGGCCGCCATGAATCCTCAAGGTTGGTTAGACTGTTTAGCTGAAGGTGCAGCTATTTATGATCCCGTGGGAAAACCTGCTTTAAACCCCGAAAAAGATTCAGAAAAATTGTTCACTATTCTCACTAATTTTTATAGTAAATTTGAGATAGAAAGACAATCTTTATTTATCGTCAATAACGAAGTTGCGGTAAAATGGAAAATGACCGTTGTTTCCAAGAATGGCAAACAAGCTAACGCCGAAGGGATTAGCACTTTTAAACTCAATGAAGCAGGAAAAATTACAGAAGTTAAAGCTTATTGGGACGAAAATCAATTAAAATCACAATTAATGTAGGAGGAAACTACAAATGAAAGAACCCCAAAAAGAAAAGAATATTATTCCTATTAGTCCACAAACTGCTGTATTAATTATCAGTTTATTGATTTTATTACCCTTATTACTAACTGGATTTTTTGCCCATTAATTTATACAAAATTATTGGTTAAAAAGGTTTTGAACCCTTTGAGGAAGATTAATCATTTCTCTCAATAAATCTTGAGAATCAATACCAAAACCAACTTGTAACAGTAGTATAATAACTGCTATGGTTATAGCGGTGGTAGCCGTTGACTTAATGACAGTAAACAGCCAACGAAACACCAACCAAGACACCAATAAAGCAGCCACAAATAAAATTAAATTGATAGGCATTTTATCAAGTTTAATCTATAAAATAGTTCTACTTTAACACAAGAGGGCTTAATAATATTAAGCCCCTACAATATAATATTAAGCCCCTACAATATAATATTAAGCCCCTACAATATAATATTAAGCCCCTACAATATAATATTAAGCCCCTACAATAATCTATTTTTCCAGACGATAACTGTCACTATTTTAGAGAAACAACTTTATTTTCTGTTCCTAATGCCTCAGCCGCCGTTAAAACCATTTTTCTTGCCCACTTATCTGCTTCTAAAATATCGGCTAAACTAGGCTGAGAAGGATTATCATCTCGGAAAGTATCACAAGTCTTTTCAATCACTTTAGGAATATCTAAAAAGGCAATTTTTTCTGCTAAAAATAACGCTACCGCTTGCTCATTGGCTGCATTTAAAACCGCCGGCATTGCCCCCCCTGCATTGCCAGCCGCATAAGCTAACTGCATACAAGGATATTTATCATGATCCGGTTCTCTAAAGGTTAAACTACCGGCTTTAACTAAGTCTAATGTTTCCCAATCCGTATAAATTCTTTCGGGCCAAGATAAGGCATATAATAAAGGAAGACGCATATCGGGCCACCCTAACTGAGCCAAAACTGACGTATCTTGCACCTCAATTAAAGAGTGAATAATACTCTGAGGATGGATAACAATATCAATATTTTTGTAGTCCATTCCAAACAAGAAATGAGCTTCAATCACCTCTAATCCTTT
>NZ_PRLH01000121.1 GCF_003013815.1 Cyanothece sp. BG0011
TGCACCTGCCTTGAGACGAGCTTTAGAAAATAGCTTGAGTCATCGTAAACCCGATGTATTTTTTATTGATGAAGCTCAACACATGGGAAAAATGTCGAGTGGGCATAAATTACAAGACCAATTAGATTGTCTTAAATCTTTGGCTAATATGACCACTATTCTTCACTGCTTATTAGGAACCTATGAATTATTGACTTTTCGGAATTTAAGTGGTCAATTATCAAGACGTAGTGTTGATATTCATTTTCCTCGCTATCAAGTCGATAATCCTGATGATATTCAAGCATTTAAAAGTGTTTTATTAACATTTTCAACGTCAAATGCCCTTAGCTCAAGAACCTGATTTAGTGAGTCATTGGGAATATTTTTACGAACGATCTTTAGGGTGTATCGGTACATTGAAAAACTGGTTAACTCGTACCCTCAAAGATGCGTTAGATGAAAATTCAAATACTATAACTCTCAAACAACTTCAACGTAGAGCTTTATCAGTGGCTCAATGTCAACGAATGTTTGCAGAAATTCTTGAAGGGGAAAGGCAATTATCGGAAACAGAAGCCGATGCCCAAAATTACGAACCTTATTAGGTTTAGGTGAAGACGTTACTGAACAGCAAAAAAAAGGTCAGTCTTCTAAAAGAAAAACAAAAGTCGGAAAAAGAAACCCAAAACGAGACAAAATTGGAGTCCAAGAACCTGATGTCAGTTGATGATTTAACAGTTTATGAACGGTGGGATCTCAAGAAACCTGAAATTCCTCTTCAGAGTCGTTTATTTTCTTTAAAACCGATAGGAATTGGTACACCTTATTGCGAAAGTTTGAGCAGTTATTTGATTCGCTTATCTGAACTACATTGTTTATCCTTATCCGTGTTTATTTCTCGCCTAATTTCTCCTTGTCTTCGCACTACATTTTTAAAAAATTCGTCAAGTCGCAGTTTAGGCGCATTATTTCAAAAAGCTAGAGCTTTACAGGGTCATGGAGATTTAGCAAAAGATTTTGTTCAAGCATTAGAATATTTAACTTTACGGAAAGATTTGTCGTTTTTAACTTTGTCCGTTTGGTCTAATATTCTTTCTCACAAAGGCTTATTAGGAAATCATAAGGTTTGGTGTCCTCTATGTTATCAGCAACAATGGCAATCCCATCATGTTCTTTATGAACCTTTGTTATGGTCACTCGAAGCAGTGAAAGTTTGTCCACATCATGGTCTCAGATTATGGGAAAATTGCCCTCATTGTGGGAATAAACAGCCTTGGTTGACTTGGAAATCTTCTAATGGTTGTTGTTCTCATTGTCATCAATTGTTATTTTCTCCTACCAAAACCATATCAACTCATCTGAATCAAGATGAGTTAGGGGGCAATATCGCTTTATCTGAGTCTCTAGCCTCATTAATTGAGATTATGCCTATTTTACCCCATAATCCTACCCAAGATAACTTATGGAATAATGTTTCAGCGATTATCAACGGGGTTACTCAAGGTAATATTAGTGCTTTTGCTAAACAGTTAAATCTTCCCAAAAATACAGTTTGGGGATGGTATCATCGGAAATCTTTACCCCCACTTGCTTCTCTGTTAAAAATTAGTGAGTGTCTGGATTTACCGTTGCTTACCTTGTTGACAGAAAAAATAAGCCAAAGCCATTTAGAGACGGTTTCAGCCCGTCAACTCCCAAAACAACAGTCTCTTATCCGTCAATCTCCTCGTCAGCTAAACTTAAAGCTTTTACAACAGCAACTATGAGAAGTTTTGAATTTACCTGATGTAGAAAGTCCTTCTCTTAAGCAGGTTTCAGAGACATTAGGCTATCATCGTCGGACTTTATCTCGACATTTCCCAGATTTATGTCAAGGGATTTCTGCGAAATACCGCCAAAGATTAAAAACGATTCAGCATGAAACCATTAATAAATGTTGTCAAGAAGTTCGCACCGTCACTTATTCATTGTATGCTGACGGTAAGTATCCTTCTGAATCTCGTGTGGCTGAGTTTTTGACTCACCCTAGCTTTCTTCGTTACCCTCAAGTTCGTGAAGTGTTCAAGCAAACTAAACGGGACTTAGGTTTTGAACCATAATCTTGCCACTTGTGTTTTGAACGATAACCTTACCAAAACGGCAAAGTTATGGGTAAAGTCACAATTTTTCCCCTCAGAAACCGCCTGAATATAACACTTATCAATTTTAATTCATCCTGCTTGAGTTTCTCTATTTTTAAACAACGCCTAGATTCTTTATCTCAAGAAAATTTTGAAGTCGATTCGCCATTTGTTGCTTTTCTTTCCAACCAGAAGTAAAGAAATATGTAAGCGGTAATTTTTCGCCTGAAGAGAGCATAAGAACGAGACGATAAGTAGATTCTTCACTAGCATCTTCTACTTTGACGGCGGTAATATCGCTAGTTTTGTTTTCAATAATTTTTTTGCCAAATAGATTACATCGTTCTATGGTTACGAGATTTAATTCTCGCTCAAAAGAGCAAGTTATAGAAGGAGTCAACACCAATATCAAGAAAGTAACTAAACCAAAAAAAGCACCAATAGCAAACCCAGTATATCCTAACAACTTTTCGTATTCTTCGTAAATTGTCAAAGTATCTTTTGAAAAGTGGTCAAGAAAAGAATTGATTTGACTCATTATATTCAAAAGATTTTGATATTCTGGCTCATCACTATAAATATAACTATTTATCAAAGGAATATTTTTTTCAACACTGACAATAACCACTCGATAACGCTCAAATAAGCTCTTACTATCCTTATTATCTAACTTAGCTTCTAGTATCGCTTCTTGTAGTTCTGGAATTATAATTTTGCTTTGTTCTTTCCCTAACCAACTAAATGCTGTTAATTCACAATTAGTATTAAAATTAGCTTGATAAGTAGATAGTTTTGAATAAGAATGAGTACAATTGAGAATAGTTAAAGGTGATATAGTTAACGAAAATAGTATAGATGCTAGAGCTAATCCACCAAAAAAAACACTCGCTGACCAAGAAAACGTAGGTTGCATTTTGAAAATAAATTTATTTTTTGTTTCTCCTAAGATTTTAAAGTTATTACTGATAAAACATAAATACATTCCCAAGCAAATCAAGGCACAAAGACTGGTAAAAAAAGTTTTTTGCAGCATAATTTGATAAAAAAATGAAAATCTAATTAATAAGCTCTTGTTAATTGAAATGACTTATCGTTTCAATTACCTCAAATATGTCTTTACATAAGATTACAAAGTAAATTGAAAATCATTAACGATCATTCCTGGGGTTAAAATACCTCCTAAACTTCTTTGTCCATAAGTACCTGTTCTCGGAATAAACTCTCTAAAATTAGTTAAAGCGATTAAATTTTCTCCCCAAAAGCGATATAAACTTTCATCAAATCTTAAGTTTTCAATGGGGGCAATAATTTCGCCATTTTCTACCCAAAAACAAGCATAACGAGTCATTCCTGTTATGCGTCCTCCTGTGCGATCGCTCCAGTTTAAATAGTGTAAATTAGACACATATAACCCTGTATTTAAAGTTGATAAAATTTCCTCTTGAGCTAAATTTCCGGGTAATAATTCAGGCGATCGCAAACTTTCATAATTATTAGCACCATTAGGGGTTAAATTATATTCTGATGCAGTGCGAGAACTAATTAAAGTATTAACTAAGTTTCCTTGGGTAATAATAGGTAAAATCTCAGGAGCAATTTCTCCTAATTCATTAAACCTTGGAACTGTTCCTTTGCTAAAGTTTTCTTGTAGAGAAAATTGAGAGGATAATGTTTTTCCCTGTTGCAATTTTAATAAGGAACTATCACCTCGTCTTAAAGAAGATTCACTAATGCCTCCCCAGGATAACATACTAATTAAATCAGCTACCGCAGCAGGAGCAAAATAGGTACGATAACCTCCAGGTTTAATGGTTTTTGATGGTTTCTCTAAAGCAATGAATTGTTTTTTATCTGTTTTGATTTGGTCTAAATATTTAGTATGATCCCAGTTTTTTCCTGAAAATATTCCTTTAACTGCTTTTTCTTCTGGGGTAATTAAGGAGTAATCAACAATATAATTCTCAGTAGCAAACCAATGAAATTGACCAGCAGAATTACTATTGCCTCGAATTATAGAACCTGCGGTATAAAGTCCCGTCATATCTAACTCATAAACAGGGGAAAGAATCTCATTAACTGCTATTTCTGTCGATAATAATTTTCCTGGATAAACTTCTTTTGTTATTCCGTTATTTTCAGGTAAAACAATATGCTTATCTTCTGGTAATTGAGGCAATTCTTGACGTAAATAGTTTAAATTATCGACTGCAACTTGACTATCGACTGTTTCATCTCCTGTAAAGGAAAATGTCGCAAACGCAGTTCTTTGGTTTGCTATTAATGTTAGTTTAATACTGCCATCTTTTACGATTCCTGTTTGTCTTACTTTTGCACTATTAAACCGAATAAATTGGGTTTGTTCTCCATTCAATTCGATAGTTAAATATTCTTCACTTTGTAATTTATCGATGAGAAGATGACACAGTTGTTGAAAGCTAGATTCTAAATGTTCTAATTTTTGATTTTTCATCAGAGAAAAAATAAGCAAACCTAATGGATGAAGACAGTTAATTGCTTGGGGATAATGACCTAGAGTAGCAATACTTTTCTTGAATCATTAAATTGTAACTTATTTTCTTCTCTGTGTGCTAGTCTAGCTTACTCTTTTTAAGGGTATTTTATTGGTTAGACTGGTTTAACTTCCATAAATCTTGTAATTGTGCCAGCAAATACCGTTGTCGTTTTTCAATAATTTCTGGTGTCCATTCTTTTTCTTTCATTGCTTGGATAGTTAAAGCAAAGATAGCGGTAGGGTTATTAATGTATTTATCTTTTTTTACTTCATATTCATAGTTTTTTGCTGAACTATTTTTTTTATGAGAAAGCAAAACTAAATTACCGAGACGATGAACATATTTGTCTTTTTGTTCTTGAGAAGTAAACCATTGGTTCCACTGACTATCTAATGGAGGATTTTGGGGTAAAATGTGTTCAATGGTAATCACTTTATAACCATCATAGTTAGGAATTCCATCACTCATTAAACTATCAAGACGAAGTAAAACATACAGGTTTACTTTTCTCATTTCGTAAAGATTTCCATCTAATAATTTAATGATTTCTTCTTGTTCTGAAGACGATAGTTGTAAAGGAGAATCTACTGCATATAAATCTGCATCATCTTCTATCGCTTGTAAAATATCTGCATAGCGTTTATTTCTTTGATAAATAGTCGTTCTGAGAATCATTAAGCCGGCAGCAAATCGCTCTAAATAGGTTAAAAAAGCTAGTATCTTTTCAGGCTTATTTTTATGTTTTTTAATATACAAAATAGTGGGAGGTATCCACTCAGAATGATCAATACGCTGTAACCATTTCAAGAGTTCATTAATTTCTTTAGCACCGTGATCATGGATAAAATCACATTTTTTTATGTCATCAAAAGCCTCACTAAAAGGTTGTAATACATTATCAATAAAATCACGAGGGTTATGTTTAACTAAAACATACTCACGAAATTCCTCAATCACTTTACGACTTAATCTCCTCTTTGCGTAAATCATGCGTATATGAGAAAACAATTCTTGAAAATTGTCTCGACCTAATTTTACTTCTATGTCTTCCCATTTCTTGGTATATTTATTTTCTAGAGATTCATTATCTGAAATTTTACCGATTAAATCTGCTTTTAAAATATCAGTAATTGATAAATCTAACCCCCGATCATTTAAAACTGAGAAAATACGATAAGTTGATTCAAAATCAGGGGTAGATACAGCCACTAAATAACATCGTTGTAAGAGAAACTGAGTTAGACGTAGTTTTTGAGATTCTTCGGGTAATTTTTCACTTATTCTTTTAAGTAAAATCCGAGTATTGTTAAGAATATTTTTTTGAGGATCAGAAAGATTGTTAACTGCAATTTCTTCGATATCTTTTAATCCTTCTAAGATTTGAATATGTTTTTCAAAAAAGTCTTGATCACGTTCTCTTAAATATAAGCGAGGACGGGGATCAATTCCTGCAAACTTTTTTCCTGCCTGGTAAATAAAATCCCCTAATTCATCATCATTTATCAACTTCCTTAAGACAGATAATAAAATTGTCAAAGTTGTTAACCTTTGTTGTCCATCAACAACTTCTGAGTCTGGTTTTCCTATTGGTTTTATGAGAACAATATTTCCCAAAAAATAAGGAGGTATATCACTAATGTCATTTGAATTATCACCCATTGCATCAATCAGATCATCTAACAATCTTTCTGTTTCTTCTGTTGTCCAAGCATAAGGACGTTGATAGTTAGGAATATTAAAGGAAAATTGATCACAAAAAATGTCTTTAATGGGATATCCTGCACCGTCAATTTTAATTGCTGTCATGGTGTTTCCTTGAAAAAATTTTCTTCATCTGCTAATTGATAGTATTCCCAATTTGCTAAAACTTATTATCATGATCATTACTCACATTTTGCCACTTCGATTAAATTAGCTATATCCCCCCTTAGTAAGGGGGGATGGGAACGGAAAAAAAGAGTTTATTTTGACTGTATCTACTTAATACCAGTTCTCAGAAATGGCTAAAAAGATTGCTTCGGGGTATTTTCAGTAAAAGTCAAAGCTTACTGTTTACATTACCCCTCGCAATGATCACTTAAGTCTTTAATAACTTTCGAGAATTTCTTAACTCAAATAGATACAATAAATAAACGAGTGTTCAATAAGATTGATAAATTGTGGAGATTACCTTTTTAGGAACCAGTTCCGGAGTGCCAACGCGATCGCGTAATGTGTCTAGTGTGGCCTTAAGACTACCTCAACGGGCCGAAGTTTGGTTATTTGACTGCGGCGAAGGAACCCAACACCAACTATTACGCAGTGACGTGAAAATATCCCAAATTACTCGCATTTTCGTCACCCATATGCACGGCGATCACATTTATGGGTTAACTGGGTTATTGGCCAGTTGTGGGTTAGCAGGAAGTGGCCAACCCATTGAAATTTATGGTCCCCCCGAATTAAAAGATTATCTAAAAGCTTGCGCGAAATACTCTCATTTTAAGCTACCTCATCATATTCGGTTTCATCCTATTCACTCGGGTATTCTCTACGAAGATAAAGAGTTTACCGTCAGTTGTGGACAGCTAAAACATCGTATTCCTGCTTATGGTTATCGGATCGCAGAAAAAGACCGCCCCGGACGCTTTAATGTCGAAAAAGCCAAGGCCCTAGGTATTCCCCCCGGCCCAGTTTATGGGGAACTCAAACAAGGGAAAACTATCACCTTAGAAGATGGCCGTCGTATTCGCGGCCAAGACTTGTGTGGAGAGAAAGAAATCGGCCGAAAAGTCATATATTGTACGGATACCGTATTCTGTGAAGGGGCGATCGCCTTATCTCAAGATGCGGATGTATTAATTCATGAGGCCACCTTTGCCCACCAAGATGCTCAACTGGCCTTTGATCGTCTTCATTCTACCTCTACAATGGCTGCACAAGTGGCCTTAGCAGCCCAGGTTAAACAACTGATTATGACCCATTTTAGCCCCCGTTATGCCCCAGGAAATGCCCTACAGTTGGATGATTTATTACAAGAAGCAAGGGCAATTTTTCCTAATACCATTTTAGCCCGTGATTTTATGACCTATGAAGTCCCCAGAAGATCCCCAATGGAAACCAGTAAAATAGGATAATTAAACACAATTACTGAGCGATGATTAAACCCCCTAACTTACTTAGATTATCCAATTCTGAGGCAACCAAAGCCCTTGGCAAGAAATTAGGTCAAAATTTGCCTAAAGGGTCTGTTTTGTTGCTTAAAGGGGACTTAGGGGCGGGAAAAACTACCTTAGTACAGGGCATAGGAGAAGGTTTAGGCATTCACGATCCCATTGTTAGTCCTACCTTTACTCTAATCAACGAGTACCACGAGGGACGCTTACCCTTGTATCATTTAGATTTATATCGCCTCGAACCCGAAGCAGTCGCCGAACTATATTTAGAACAATATTGGGAAGAAGGGGAAAGATTACCCGGTATCACCGCTATTGAATGGCCCGAAAAATTGCCCTATCTTCCTTTAAATTATTTAGAGATTCAATTATCTTATATTGAGGGGACAGGTCGTCAAGTTATTTTGCAACCTGTTGGTGACTTTGATCTTGATTTAAGTCATGTTAGTTAACCCCGTATCTCAACTAAATTTTTACTATGTTGTTTGAGAAAATTACATCAACTTTTAAGGCTTTTTACGTTGTAATAACGTTGACCATAGCTTGTATCATCCCTGAAACCGGTTACAGTCAAACCACTGATTCTAGTGCCGAAAATTCCCTTGATTTACCCCCAGAAGTTATTAATAATAGTCCTGTTTTACAAAAATGGATGAAAGAGGTTCCTAACGTATTAGAAGATATTAATCATGACCCTAGTTTTCGCACTAGAGTGGGCATCGGCTATGCAGAATTTCCGTCTACTGAACACGACGGAGGACTGAATATTTCTGTGGATGATATTTTTATTGGTCGAACCGGTTTAACCGTTAGCGGAGACTATGAAACCTCTTTCGGAGAACGGGACGCAGGAGGGGTTAATTTACAATATTATCTATTACCTTTAGGCTATTATGTTAATGTTGCTCCCGTAGTGGGTTATCGGGCTATTAGTACCAATAATTATTCAGAAGATGGGGTTAATATTGGTGGAAAAGTTATCTTTCCTTTATCTCGTTCTGGGGCGGCTGATATCTCAGTTTCTCATACTTTTATTTCCCCTGGAGATGATGATGAAGTGGGTATTAGTAATATATCTTTTGGCTATGCTATTACAAAAGAAATTCGCCTGGCAACCGAAATAGAAAAACAAAATTCACGGGTCAAAAAAGATAGTCAATTCAGTTTAATTTTAGAATGGATGCCTTGAGAAATGTAGAATGTATAATTTAGAATGTAGAAAAATAAGATGAATAAAATTAGAGTTTACTGGAAAGTTTTAAAATTATTTTGGGCAACGGCGATCGCAGCAGAATTAGAATATCGTTTGAATTTTGTTATTGCTGTTTTTAGTAGTTTCACCAATCTAACGGGCAGTATCTTTACCTTATTTTTATTTTATCAAACTAATTATACCTTTCCTGGATGGAGTTGGAACGAATCCTTAATTGTTTTAGGAATGTTTACCCTACTCCAAGGAATTTCTGCTACCTTATTAGTGCCTAATTTGAATCGTATTGTTGAACAAGTGCAACAAGGAACTCTCGATTTTATTCTCCTCAAACCCATCAGTAGTCAATATTGGTTATCCCTCAGAAGTCTCTCCCCGTGGGGCTTATCTGATATTATTTTTGGTTTAATTATTATAAGTTATGCCGGTTATCAAGTTGACTTAAATCTATCTAACTGTTTCTTAAGTATAATAACTGTAGGCTTTGCTATTATTAGTTTATATAGTATTTGGTTTATGTTAGGAGCTACGAGCATTTGGTTTGTCAAAATCTACAATGTTACTGAAGTATTAAGAGGGTTATTAGAAGCCGGAAGATATCCCATATCTGCTTATCCTGCTGCCTATCGAATTTTCTTCACCTTCGTGGTTCCGGTTACTTTTTTGACCACAGTTCCGGCGGAAACTTTGATCGGGAAAAATCAAGAAGTTTGGTTATTATTTTCAGCCTTACTCGCCATCTTTCTCTTGATTGTATCCCATTGTTTTTGGCAATTTGCCTTACGGTTTTATACCAGTGCTTCTAGTTAAGTTAAAATCGATAAATATTAGGGGTTTTGTCATTATCTAAATCATGCACCATAATCCAGTTTTTATCAAAAATTTGAGCTATCGTTATCCCGATGGAACCATGGCCCTAAAAGACATTAATATATCGATTAAAGCCAGTGATAAAGTAGCCTTAATTGGGGCAAATGGATCGGGAAAATCTACCTTACAATTTCATTTAAACGGCATTTTTTTACCCCAAAGCGGAGAAATAACCATAGGAGAATGGAAAATTAAAGAGGAAAATTTAACCGATATTCGTAACTTTGTGGGTTTAGTCTTTCAAAACCCCGATAATCAATTATTTATGTCTACGGTTTGGGAAGATATAGCTTTTGGCCCGATGAATAAAGGAATGAAAGGAAACGAATTAAAATTAAAGGTATTAGAAGCCATGGAAGCGGTAAATATTGACCCAGAAATCTATGGTTCTCGTAACCCCGATAACCTATCCGGAGGCGAAAAAAAACGAGTGGCCATCGCTGGGGTTTTGGCCATGGAACCCCAAGTATTAGTATTAGATGAACCGTCGGCCCAACTTGATCCCCGTTCCCGTCGTCAACTGATTCATTTACTCGATCAATTACCCTTAACCCTGATCATAGCAACCCACGATCTTGATCTCGCTTGGGAACTCTGCGATCGAACAATTATATTAAGTCAAGGACAAGTGGTTTATGACGGAAAAACTGATAAAATTATGAGTGATCATGGTTTTCTAGAACAACATTCCCTAGAAGCCCCTTTAAGCTTTAGTCGTCCTTATTGTAATCTACAAGATAAACCAGAGTTATCCTTATTGTAGGATAGACAAAACTAAACGATATTTTTTAATGCATGAAACCAACCTTTGAAAATGCAACAGACTGGGACAAAGCAGAAATATTGATGCAACCTGCCTTTATTCGCGTCATGGATAACCTTCGCAAACAATTAGAAACATCAAATTTAAAGGCAACTTATGAAGAAATTAAAGAACCCTTACCAGGGTATCAATTAATCTTAAGTCATGAAGATAATTCTGTTACCATAAGTATTTGGGATATTTGTTTTAAAGTTTGTTTTATTGATTATGAATTGTCATCAACAAAATCATCTCAAGATAGTATAATAGTAGAAATTGATGAAAACTTATTTAAAGAAGGGGGAGTCATTCACTGGGACAATTTAGAACAAAAAACACAAAAAATTATACAAAACATTATTGATGAATTTCCTAATATTTAAGAATACAAAACTATGCTAAAAAACTTAAGAGAGTTACAAAAAAAAACGGGTGCCAAACTTATCGAAGACAGCAACATTATCGAAAGTTTTGACAATGATAGTCAAGGGTTTAAAAAGGCTTATGATGACGTTGTTATCTGCGATCGCAGTCATTGGGGACTCTTAAAATTAACAGGGGGCGATCGCTTACGGTTTCTCCATAATCAAACCACCAATAATATTAATAATCTTCAACCGGGACAAGTATGTAATACGGTTTTCGTCAATTCTACCGGTAGAACCCTCGATTTAGTCACCGCTTATGTGACAGAAGATAGCATATTACTATTAGTTTCCCCGAACCGTAGGCAATTTTTATATGAATGGATGGATCGCTATATTTTCCCGATGGATAAAGTAGAAATCAGCGATATTTCTGATAAAAATGCTATTTTTACTATCATTGGAAAAGAAGAGAAAGCTAAGTTAAATCAATGGGAAACAGTAACTCAAACTATTACAGAATTATCTTCAGGAAACCATGATTTTGTCACCGTTAATGATGAAAAAATTATCATCAGTCATGGGACAGGGTTAAACTTGCCTGGATACACCTTAATTGTGCCTGAAAAGGCAGCGACAACCGTATGGGAAACACTAATTAATTTAGGTATCGTTCCCATCGGCGATCGCGTTTGGCAACAATTAAGAATTAAACAGGGACGGCCCTATCCTGATCAAGAATTAACCGAAGATTATAACCCCTTAGAAGCTGGTTTATGGTCAACCATTTCCTTTGATAAAGGCTGTTATATTGGACAAGAAACCATTGCTAGATTAAACACTTATCAAGGGGTTAAACAGCGTCTTTGGGGGGTTAAATTAAATCAACCAGTGAAAGCAGGTAACCCCATTATAGTCGATGATAAAAAAGTTGGTATTTTAACCAGTTCGACAGAATTTGAAAACGAATATTTTGGACTCGCTTATGTCAAAACAAAAGCAGGAGGAGAAGGATTAAAAGTGAGTATAGGAGACGCAACAGGAGAACTGATTGCTGTCCCCTTTTTAACCCACGAATACTATAAATCAGCTACTCAATCGTAGCATTACTGACAATACCTCTTTCAACATCGACGATACATTCATAGTTAACCCGACGTTGTTGAAATCCTTCGGTTATAATTCCTAACCCTTCAACCCTTTGTTCATTATCAGCAATATTAAAAATTTCCGGTTCTTCTTGGAAATCAATGGTGCTACCTGTGCCTAAATTAATACCAATAATACCACCAATATCAATTTGATTACTGGATATTTGCTGTCGAAGTTTATTATGACAGAGGTTAATGATTCGTCGATCGCTAATGGTTTGATTATCGGTTTCATCGGTGGGAGTATAACTAATTCTTGTCACATCTCCCCGTTGAATATCAACAGTACAATTAAAGCGATAGGGTTGCTCTTCTCGTTGCGATCGATTTACCAAAGCCGTACCTCTTACTCCTTCTTCTGTGTTAGAAATATAGTAAGTTTCTAAACCGTCCTGAAAGGTGACCAAACCATCAAAATCGTCGGCGATTGTTTCTTTTAATTCTTCTTGACACAGACGAGTGCTAGAAAGGGCCATATTATCCCTAAAGGTATAATTCGAGCGACTCAGTAACCCTTCATTGACGTTAACAGTACAATCATAGGTGAGATATCTTTGGTTACTGTCGTTTCTGACCCTTGCTTGTCCTCGTATGGAGGTTTGACCATTGGATAATCGCGATCGCTCAACGGTTTCAAAGGTGATATCATTGCGATTATTTTCCGCTATTTCTCGATTAGCAGCTAATTTAACTTGAATAGAAGTTTGACATAAATCAATCACTAAATTATCTAAATTTTCTTGCGCTGATACAGATAAAGGACTCAGGGTTAAACTGCCTAACAGAGAGGTCAATAGACTAGCACCAATTATTTTTGTTCGTTTCAACATTATTATTTCCTCATATTTTTTTCTAATCTACTTTTATTATAAAAAATTTTAGTTTTAGATATGTACACTTGAACAAATATAAACCATAGGGAATAGTCCGAAGGAGATAGTTAAAGACGATTTGTTACCTAAAAATTAAACTACCTTATCCTATAGTTATTTGTCCTGTGATGTTAAAAAAGTTGTCTCATTTTCCTTATCAAAAGATAACTGTTTTATAGTCAAGTAAAGAAAACCACAACGACACTATGAATTTGATTAGTCAATAGAGGGAATTAGAGCAATTTGTCAGTTATTAAAGTACACTGTAAATAAATTATCGGTTCCCTGTTCCCTAAAAGCATAACCTTTTATACCTTATAAAGTCGCAAACGGTTTTAAATATGACTCAAAAAGAAATGATTAGAGAAATTGCCTCAGAACTGTCTATTTTTTCTAAAATTGAACAGAAAGAAAATTTTTTATTTGTTTTAGGAGCTTTAGGAGCTAGGGTAATTAGTCTCCAAAAAGCAGCCGAAATTATGCAAATGGATAAAGATATTTTCCTAGAAATTTTAGATTTAATGGGAATTGAGTTTTCTTATTTAGAAACTCCAGATATCGCTCTTGAAAGAACCTGGGACTAAAGACATGAAAATTGTTTTT
>NZ_PRLH01000052.1 GCF_003013815.1 Cyanothece sp. BG0011
AGAAGAATTACCGAAAAAAAAAGCTAAATTTATTCCCATTAAAAGTCATTGAAATTTAAGATAAAAAATTATAAAATGGAGAAGTAAATTGACACAAAACAATGATATTAAACCTGTTATTTGGATGGGTGATAGTCTCAAACAAGTTAAAAGTTTTCCCAATGAGGTTCGTCGTGAAATAGGCTCATCTCTATTTGATGTACAGAAAGGAGATAAGCCCAATAAAGCTAAACCTTTTAAGGGAGTTGGTAGTGGAGTTCTTGAAATTGTTACTCGATTTGATGGAGATACTTATAGAACCGTTTATGCCGTTCAGATTGGCAATTCTATTTATGTTCTCCATGCTTTCCAAAAAAAATCCCCCAAGGGTATTAAAACAGCACAAAAAGATGTTAATTTAATCAAACAACGCTATCAACAAGCTCAAAAACTAGCTCAAAACAATGAATCATCCTATGAATGATAATCTTGAATCTATTAATTTTACTGCTAGTAGTGGTAACATTTTTGCTGACTTGGAATTAGATAATTCATCAGAACTTTTGACCCGTGCCAAACTTGGTTATACTGTTCGTAAACTTTTAGAATCTCGTCATTTAACACAGGCTGAAATAGCTTCATTATTTAATATTGAACAGAAAGAAGTTGATGATTTAATGACAGGAAAATACCATCTTTTTGAGGAAACTCGTCTGTTTAATTTCTTAAATAAACTCGAACAAAAAGTTGTTATTCACATCACTTCTCATCAAACTAATGAACCTTTAATTGACGTTGTTCTCGACTCCTAAAAATGATTATTTTCGACCCTCAAACGGAGATAATTACACAGGAGAAAATAGTTGAAATTCACTAATAGATAACGACTCTAAAACTGCAAAAAAATACCAAATTCAAGATAATAACTAGACTTATGAAAATCATACAAACTGTAGGGAACGTTCAAAATAATGAAATAAAAATAACACTTAAAGAGCCTTTGAATGATAGAAAAGTCAATGTCATTATTATTGCTGAAAATGAATTAGATGAATTTGAGCAACGTCATCAAATGATGATTGAAAAAGGGTATGATACTCCTGAAAAAGTCTTAGAACTTATCCATAAAGTCAAGCTTGAAATGCTCTCTGAGAAGGGTAGAGCAAAATAATGTCTTCCTTAAAATATTCATCATGTTAGACTTAAATTTACCTCAATTACAACAAATCCAAAATCAATTAAAACAAACTGTTCCCTATGTCAAAATGCTAATTCTTTTCGGTTCAAGAGCCAGAAAAGATTCTCATAGTTATAGTGACTGGGATTTTGCCGCACTTTATGATGAGACTATCAAACAACAAGGTAAATTAGATTATTTGGAAATTTATAATATTTTAGCTGATATTTTTAATATTCCCTCTGATAAAATTGACTTAGTTTCTCTTGATATCTGTTCCCCCTTAATCGCTCATTATATAGCTCGTGACGGTCAACTTTTATATGAACAAAAATCAGGGTTATTTGAGGATTTTAAACAGCAAGCTTTGATGAATAGTGAACAGTTAGAAAATATCCGAAAATCCCTCCGACAAAATCTTGAACATTTTTTAGAAGCTAGAGGCGTATGAAAACTTTAGATATTAATGTTGTTTTAGTCAGGTTAAATAAAATTGAAGACTATATTACCCGTCTAGAGAAATATCAAAATCTCACTATTGATGAATATCTCAACTCTCAGGATATTCAAATGATTACTGAAAGAATTATTCAAGTTATTACTGAAGCTGCTTTAGATATCAACAAATATATTTTATCCTGTAACGGAATTTTAGAGACTAAAGATAATTGGACTAACAAAGATTATTTTCTTATAGCTGCTCAACAACAAATTCTAACCGAAGATTTAGCTATTCAACTAGCCAAAGCTGTCGGAATGCGTAATATTTTAGTTCATCTTTATCTTGATATCGATTCAATTCAAGTTTTTGAGGGAATACATCAAAGTTTAATCTACTATCCTCTCTATATTCGTCAAATTCTCACCTATTTAGACTCAATTACTCTAAAGAACGAACCCGATCTTTCTCAATAACCATCCTAATCCATCGGATATTCTGGCACTTCTATCATTTCGCTAATATCAACAGATTTACGATTATCCCCTTCACTTAACTCATAAGTCTGGTTATGAGAGTCTATCTCGTCTTTATGCGCCTCACACCAAGGGGTTATGCTTGAGAATCTTCCCCCTACTAATTTATGGATACTGGTGGGATTAATGTACCAGCGTTGCGATCGCTCACTTGCCACATGGGAATTATGGTGTTTAATGGCCAAGAATGCCCGTCTGATTTTTTCGGCGGTGGCATCTCGATGACGAATTCGTTTTAATTTTGATAAGGGCATTGACTGGAAATCTTTTCCTTCATGCCGGTTACGCAATCCTTCACGAAACTTAATCTCTTGCTTAACCAACTCACACACCATGGCCTTAAAATCAGTTTGACCCGTTTCTTCCATTACGGCCCCTAACCGTTTCACCCATTCAGGGGATAATCCTAATACTTCAGGGGTTATGTCTGAATCTACAGATTCTTTGACAACTGGTTGAGATTCGTTAGATAGAAACCTCATCAATGCTTTTTCATGGTCTGTGGTTTCTAACTTATCGGCGATCGCCTTAATGATTTTAACCCCTGGTTGTCCTAGTTTTATTCCTTGTCTTTGTCCTCCTGCTGATACGATCGCACCGTCTCCGATTTGATAATCTAGGTAGTGCATGGCCGCGTCTGCTTTCCCTGGTGTGGGTTCATGTCCATTGATGGCTTTGATATACACGAAATCTTTGACTTGGGGAGGACAATAATAGAATACGGCGATCGCATCATACACGGCCCGTAACCTCTGAGGATTAACGGTCGTTTCCCCGTTTAAACGGGATAAAGTGGGGACAATTTCTCTAAAATTCAACTCTACTTGAAATCTCAGGTTATTTTTGTACGTTTCTAGTTCTAAATCGTTTAATTTGTCTGCTTTAAACGTATTTCTAAGGATATTATACCCTTTGAGTACGGTATCCGCTTCTATCAAAGTGGGCATCTCATAAGCTCTGTTTTTCCCTCTTGTTTTGGCTTGTCCTTGGCTTAAAATAATGGTGTAGGGGGATGAGGGTTTTAATACGGCATCTCTGAGGATTTCTCCTGGTCTTAACCCCACTAATAACGCTAGGGATGCCCCTATATCAGCATAACTAGCATATCCTTCTTTTTCGTAAGTGGCGATCGCACTCTCTAATAATTCTCGGCCCCTGTTCACTATTAAGTCCGGTTCTTCTATGTGGGCCACATTATGCTGTTTCCAATCTAAAGCTTCTCGTTGTAACCCTAAATTAAGGGCTTTGATATCATCGGGGGTATCAATTAATGTACAGGCAAAATGTTCTCTTTTTCCCTTAGTTGGGTGGTTTATGCTATTTTTTGCGGTTAATTTGTCTTTGAAGTGGATTCTTACCGCTTTATGTAAACAAGTGTAATAATTCTTGACGCTAGTTGGTTTAACTTTCTTTAAAAACTTTTCGGTTAGTTCATTATTGAGTTGGGCGATCTCAGTTTCATCTTCCTTTGTCATCCCTTCTAAACGAGTCAGGGTGTCATCGATGATTTCTATCACCCACCCTGCCGGTGGTTTTCCTTTTCCCCATTCTTTTAACCAATGTTCCATACATCACCCCTGTTGTAAGGTTATACTCTCAGCTTACATTAGGGGTATTGTCTTTGTCAATAATCTATCAAAGTTTAATGAAAAAACCGAAGATTTCTGATGTTTTACCCTTTAATTAAATTCGTTTTAATAAGCTTCTATTTTTTCAATGATGTTCGGATATTTTTCAAATAAAGCACGGACTTCTTTAACGTACCAAGCTTTACAATACATAGTCGATTCTCTTGTTTCATTGCTATATACTATTATTGTCGGAAACTCATAATCTACTCCACATTTTAACCCATAAGCATATTGAAAAAATACTTGTTCTTTATTTTGAATAAACTCTACCCATTCTGGAATCTCTTTTTTCATTTCTTTTAATACACTTCTATTTTCTTTACTATCTTTTTTAAAGGCTGTATATAAACGATATAATTCATCAAGTTCCCTAAAGTCATCGAAGCCAGTAATGATCACTTTATGCTCTTTATTATCTTGTGTCATTACTGTTACTATTTGTCCCAAGCGAAAATTTCTCCCTAATATTTTCTGGGTTATCTTTGATATGATTGGATTTTTATCCCCCGTTAACTGAGACAATGTAAGTTTTAGTTGGTCTTTTTTGAGATTTTTAACCCGTAAGTGAATTGCCTCAACATCCATTTTTGATATCCTATTAACCCTCATATTTAATATTATTAAATAGAGGTTAAATAATCAAGTTTCAGTGACCGTTGCCTTCCATTAATTTCTAGGATAGCGTATCGGCTCAATCCCTCCCTAAGCTCCTTGATTACGGCTTTAGCACCGATTAGGGAATCATCCAACAAGTCCCCCTTAATTCTTACCCATTGCCCTATCTTAAATGGCCAATCAACCGGTGGACTAGCTTTTTGTAGTATCTTTTCATGATCCAGATGTGGCTGATCTTCTTTAACAATTATTGGCACATCTGGATCATTACTTCTTGTTTGCTGGTCTGGATTATAGCCGTTTTTGGACTCATGAGTTTGATCGTTATTTTTTTTCTCGATTTCCGTACTACAAGATTGTTGTTGTAGTATGTTTTCGTCATCCCATCTCAGGGTTTGGAGATGTTCGGGGGAATAATCCCGTTCGATTCTGGCTTGGAGTATTTCCGTTAATTTATTGATGACCCCATGAACATAATTGTCGTGCTTGTGAGGGTCTATAATTTCTTTGAGGTTTACTTTGACCGGCAACACCTTATATACCCGTGTTCTATTTTCATCCGAGAGACGGCGATCGCTTAAATCATAGCCAATTTGATTAAGTAAACACCGTATAAATTTAATGGGGTCTTTTGATGGCCGCTTTCCTAGTCCCTGCCAGATTCTCTTAAGGTTGGCCCGCTTGATTAAGTCTTGTACCGGTTCACTATCGGCTGTAAATTCCCCTGCTACTTCAATGAAGTACAATAACCTTAGATCAAACAATGCTTTTAGGAATAGGTAACGGGGCTTAATTTTCCAGGGGCAAAGTTTTCCTCTTCTGACTTTATTTAGTAGGTTATGGTAGAATTTCTTAACCTTAACTAAAGCTGGTGAATTCTCTTGGTCAAACTTTTCAAGATAGATTCTATTTTCTATTTGGGTTATTAGATTTCGATACTTATATTTAATTAGATAAATTAACTCAGGACTCCAGAAAGTAGAGTTATTTATATTAGGTAAGAGTTTAATTAGTTTGGCTTTCATTAAGGCGCATCTATCTTCCCAATGAGCGTCTTGGCTTAACATCATCCAAGGTTTATCTAGGTACTTATCAGAAGATTCAAAGATATCTGTTGAGTCTTGAAACCTAGTTATTACCTTCTCTTTTGAAACTTCTTTATTAACTCTTTTAAATGGATCTTGATATTCAGGAGTATATCGATTACTAATGTCATATCCTTGTTGTTCTAATAACCAATAAACACACTGTCTGAGATTAGCTTTTTCATAGTTTATCATTGCTTCTAATCGTTGGGCTAACTTACTCTCAGGAGTCTCTAAGTCTTCTTTGACTTTGGTGAGTAACTCACTGATTAGTTCTTGTTTGTTATCTTCACCAACCATTGCTAAATGGAGGTCACGGGTTAACCGTTGGTTGAAATGATATTGTAATTTTTCTAAGAAGGGTGATTTAATACTATTCTTATCATCTACTTTGGTAAAGGGATTTACCCATAAATAACGGGTCACTTGACTATCCCTAATTCTCCCAATTATTTGAGTGATTGAGTCCGCATCTAATGCCCCGTAAAATAAGCCAAAGAAGTGAGTAAAATAGTTACTAATCTTAATATCTAAGCCACTCTCACAGGAAGGTGAAAATAAAAGTCTATCTATTTTATTTTCCCTTAAATACTTATCAGGGTCTTTTAAGAATTCTTTAACTTCTGGTTTATTGATTGTTTTTGAGTCAATTCTTAATACTTTCTGACCTAACTTATCTAAAATTCTATGTAAAGATTCTAGTAAGGTTTGATTGTCAGAGGCGATCGCTCCTGTCATCTCAGGGATAGTTATTAAGTCATATAACCAAGGGGCATGATCCCGTTTTCTTAGTTTTGTTTTCTTGATGGTTCCTTCTAATAAAACTAAGTTAGCTTTATTACCTTTATAGGTATTTTCTACTTTTTCTATCTTTTTGGTCGGGTCACAGGCTGCGATAAAATCGCAATACATATCTGATAGATTACCATCAAAAGATATAATCCTATCGGCTTTTATTATGGCTCCTTTGACTAATTCTATTGCTTGTTCTCTACTATTAATGGTTGGAGAAAATAACAGATGTTTTAACACTGAAATAATCTCATCTAGTAGTAAGACTTTCTCATCGAAGTCATTGGCATTAAAACGATAATGTGAGTTAATACAAGCTGTGACTTTTCCTTGAGGATTCCTAATATAAAGACTACTTTCTTGTTCATGGATATGGGTAAATTCTATGTTTTTACCTGTTTCTTTTTTGGCTTGGGAGGTCTTTTCGCAAAACTGATAAAGTAGTGAGTTTCTGTATCCTAAACTTACCGCTCCATAGTTCTCTAATCCGTTTTTAAACCACTCAATTGTATTAGTGGTTTTACCTGTTCCTAACCCTGATTTACCGCATAAGATAGTGTTTTTTTCTGGTACACTTAGGTCTAGATACTCCTGTTCTACTGTTTTAGTTGGGGTAAACTGCTTACAACTTTTCCAAGCTTTAAAAGCTTTTCTATGATAAATTAATTGGTCTGATTTTTCCTTGAACTCGTCAATGGGAATTAAGCTTATTTCAAGGTTTTCGACATCAATTTCGTCAATGTCTAAACCATTTTTCTTATCCTGTAGTTGTCCCCAATCAGCTACTTTTAAATCAGGTAATATTTTTCCTAACTTTTCATAGGCGATCGCTACATTGGGGTTGATAATTGACCCGGCATCGGCATACAGCACAAATTTGGGTTTTTCCCATCCATATCGTTGCTTAATCGAGGCGATCGCAGCTTCTATGGCCTTTGTACTACTACCAAAGTTTCCCCCACTGGCCCCAATAATCGGTATACCTACCTTAGATGACGCTAGAAGGGGTTTATATTCTAATCCCTCACAGAACCCTATTATTTCCTTTTCGGGGGCTTCCTGGGGTAAATAAACGGTAATGGGGAGTTCTCCCGATGGTAGGTCGATGGGTATCCCCCTAGAGTTCTTTGAGGATAACCATAGGTATTTCCCTAATTCGTTGGCCTGTGGGGTGAGATTGTTGATTCTGAGGCCGGTGTACAATCCATTTTCGTTCGGTACCGGAATGAGGATACCGTCGCAGGGGTTATTTAGTTTATCCCCCCGGTGGTTTACCCCTGATAATCTAATATCTACAGATTTTCTTAATGTTTGCCACTGGGTGACACTTCGATAGTTTCCTTCCTCTATTTGAGCATCCGTTAACCCCCTATTTCTGAGATACCGATAATGCTCCTCACTTAACCCCCTACTTCTGTGCGATAGCGCCGGAACGGAGTGAGGAACTTCTGACTTCTGACTTCTGTTCGATAGAGCCGGAGCGGAGCGAGGAACTTCATGAAGGCGATCGCTTATTCCCCGTTCCCTCAATATTTGACCGTGGGTTTGAGATAGGGTTAGCTGGCCCAGTATTTCCCTGATTACCTGATCCCTCTCTGGGATAGATAACAGCTTCTCTAAACTCTCTCCCTGCTCCCTGCTCCCCTGCTCCCTGCTCCCCTGCTCCCTTGCTCCCTGCTCCCTGCTCCCTTCTCCCTTATCTTCCCCCCTGATGGCTAGAAAACGGGGATTCACCTCTGTGGGAACTGTTAACTGTCTTTCACTGGTGACTGGTGACTGGCGACTGGTGACTGATTTAGCCCATATATTAAACCCCCATGTGTCTTGACCACGATAAACGTAGTCTACGGGGTTGGCTTCGTTGCTTCGACAATGGACTAAATTGGTGGCGGTGTTTTGGCGGCAATCATTGCGATCGCCCTGACACACCGGACAGGGAGTGCGGCGATTGTATCTAATCCAGGTCATGCGTACCCCCTATTCGTGAAATCAGGGGGTAAATGATGGATTTTAGAAAAAATTTTCCATCACATTTTGATCCGCTCAATAGCAGATTATATCTAGCTTTCATTCATGTCTCCAGAAGGGTTGATTAGCTTCTGGCTACCCTCAAATTGGCTTTATTCGGAATTTATCTGTGACAATAGAAGTAGAAAAAATTTTTTGAAGTTTAGAAAGCCTGGTTTCCAGCTTTCTTGGTTAGTCAGTCATTCCGATTGCTTTCCATGAGAGTCAACCAGCTTTTTTTTATTCTTTAAGTTAAATTAACTATGTCATTGTTACTTCTCCTTTAAATCCTTTGGCTAAATCTTCCAAACTCAACCCTAATAAAGAGCAAAGCATCAACGTTTGTTCAGGATTTAAAGTAGGCACTGACACCCCTTTTTCCCAGTTGCCAGAAATGTTGAATGTCTTTAGAAAACTTTACATATCAAATTAGACTAACCCTATGGTGCTTAAATTTCACCTTAACCAAATCAGTTTTCTGAACCAATGTACATAGCTAATTTCCTGACACATATAAGCTTGAAGATAACGGAGTTTATCTAATATCGTTTTTCCAAATTCTAATGGTATTTCTATTAACTGTAGAATTAAATAAGCAATTAAGCAACTATAGATTTGGATTCTAATTCCATTCTCATTCTTCGTCATTAGTCTGTCTAATTTTAAGTGCATCTTTAAAAATTTCCAAAGTAATTCTATCTGCCATCTTTGTACATAAATCTCTGCTATTTCCTCATTGCTTACTCCTTCTTCTCCATCAAAGGGTAAATTAGTTGCTAATCTAAATTCAGTCCTGTCTTCTAAGTCACAAAATGCGACTACTCTAATTTCTACTTCTCTTTCATCTTTTCCTACTTTAGAATTACCATCATCTAGCCTTTCTAAAGTAACATTATTTTTAATTCTCAAGACAAATGCTTTGTTTTGTTGTTCTTTCAACTCCCTGATTCTTTCACAAGAAGCGAACCCTCTATCCATTATGCCTACTCCATTTTCTGGAATTGCATTTACTGTTTGATGTCCATATTTATAGTCATGTCCTTGCCCAAAATGAATAACTATTCCTCCTGTTTCTGATGTCCAGTTGTCTAATCCACAAAATAGTTTAACTTGATGATATCCTTGACTGCATAAAAGTTTACTTGTTAGACTAAGTATAGTAGAATCAATAGGAAAATAAGAACGAGCTTTTCTTTCTCCTTTTCGTTGACGAAGCTTTCTTTTTAATTGATTAATGATGTCAAGAAAAACTTGAGTGTCTCTTTTCTTGCTTGCCTTAGAAAAATTAGATATTTTTAGGTCTATTCCTTGAGTATTTAATCTTTTAAATAAATCCTGCATACTCACAACACTTTTATCCATTACATACTCCAACCAGCAGGAGACAAATGAAAATGTACTGAGAACCGGATAATCATTTCTAGGTAAAGGTTTTAAGATAGTTTTAATGACTTTAGGAAAACTTTGTAAAATCAAATTATTTATTTTGCTTTTCTATGTTTTTTCTTATTCTAGCATTTTAAACGGATTTTCTCCAGGCTTTTTTCTAACATTCAACATTTCTGCCTTCACGGATAAACCAGTAACGGGAGGGTTCATCAAAGGGGGAGTTTAATATCGGTTCGTTGACTTCGTAGGACATTTTTTTGATTAGTAAAGGTTAGTTTTTTTTGTCTTTAACTAAGTCCATAAACGTTGAACAGAGTAAGCATCAAAGGCTATATCTCTACTTAAAATAGGGATATTTTCTATAATCCCTTGGGCAATTAATAACCTATCAAATGGGTCATTATGATGAAAGGGTAAAGTAGAAATTAAAGCTAAATGGTTCAATTTGATTGGCAATAAATCAAAGTCTTCTAGTTTGATTTTGTCAGTAATATAGTCTTCTAATGGTAAAGATAGGGTTAATTTCCCTTTGCTTTGTTTTATTCCCATTTCCCACACACTCGCTAAACTAATCAATTTTTGATGGTTAATATCGTCCATAATTTGACGAACTCTATTACTCAAGTTAGGATGACCAGAAAAGAACCAAATTAAACTATGAGTATCTAATAATACTTTCATTACATATAGTCCTTAAAGTCTTCTAAGGGTTCATCAAAGTCATCACTAATAGAAATAATATTTTTATCGCTTCCAAAAAGAGAAGGACGTTTATTTAAGGGTTGTACTGAGACTAATTTTACCATTGGTTGATTGTTTTTAGTAATAATAATTTCTTCTCCTGTTGATGCTATCTCCAGAAGTTTTTTAATCTGAGGTAATGCTTGATTAATATCTATGGTTTCCATTTTTTATCTTCCTTGTCGGACATTTTAATTTTGATTTTCGGTAGAACTATTTTCTGACAACAGTAATTTTTCCTCCTAATTGAATAGCATCTGGAGGGAGATTTTGTTCAGGATATCCATTATCTAAATGGTCTTTAAATTGTTCAATCCCTTCGTTTCCAACTTTGACAACAGCCAGGTCGAATTCTCTATTTGAGTCTTCATTTCCTTCTTGACCAATTATTGCCCTGAGTTGCCATTGATTGTTGTCATCAGGAGAAATATTAGTTTCTTGAGGATACCAACCATGAGACTCAGGATGTGTTTCATCTTGCCTTGGATGTACTACTAACCATATCTGTTCTCCAGAACGTAAATTTCCTTTTAATTCCCCTTTTACATCAACCCATCGTTCAACAACATCCCCATTTTTAGGCTCAATTATTGTTGCTTTAATAGGTTTATAGACAGTAATTAAAGGTTTACCATCAGTAAGATGTTCAAGAGTTTCATGAACTCCCCATCCCATTGCAAAACAGGTTATGGCTATTGTCGTTATAATGATGAGAGGATTCTTATCAATTAAGTCTTTTAAATTTGTCCAAGGGGACTGATTATTATTAGAATTATTCATAATTTCAAGACTTCTTTAAATCCTTAACCACTAACAATTCATTCCCCCTATCATCTATTACCTTAACGGCAATTTGTTGATGTTCTCCTGCTTCAAAAGATGCACTGGTTGTCCCTGATAAATGTTCCCAAACTGAGTCTTCATAAGTACCTTTGAGGGCTTTTTTCAAAGAGTCCCAAGCTTTTGTACGGGGAAAGAATGCTTGATTAACATGGAAGCATAATCCGTTATAATTAGTGTCAAGAAACCATGCAGGGACGTTCTTGGCTACTTCATGATCTACTTCCATTGTAACAGGGTCAAATACATCTAAGCCTAATAACTCAACCTGATATTTATTATCCTCGGTTGGGTGTACTTTAATCTCTGGTAAACCACACACACTAAATATCTGAGAACTTCTCATATTTTTAAGTAAGTCTCCCATTAATAAGTCTGGGGTTGCTTGTATATAAGTAGCAGGAATATTCATAGTTTCTTGACAATTTTCTACCAGTTGACGGGCGTTTGGGGCAATAGCAAAGCCTATAATATAAAGGTGAGAATAGTGTTTACTGTTTGCTTCTCTGGCTGCTTCAAAGACGGTTCTTTCTGCTATTTGTCCATTTTCTGGACCGAATAAAAAGGCGACGGGTTCTAACCCTAATTCCTCATCATTATGTTCATTTTTTTGAGATTTATCAACCGCTTCTGTAATTTTTTTCTCTTCATTATTATCCTCACTTCTGACTTTTGACTTCTGACTTCTGACTTCATTAACCATTGCCTCTGCTGAGAGATTTTGAGTTGTAGCAGGTTGTCTAACGTTGGTAAAGGTGACGGTTTTATTATCAGGTAAACGAAGAACAGGAGACTTTCTTAATACTTCTAGCATCCTATCAGTAAAGGAGGCGGTTGTATCGGGTTCAATGGCTTCGGTTTCGGGTTCATCTTCTGCATCCATGTCAACCGGTGGGGGTATGGTTCCTTCAATGGTAAAGGGACTACAAACACGGACAATACTGTTATCAACTTCGGGACGATCTACTAAGATTTCTTCGTCTGGGGTTTCATTATTGGCAATACTTTTTAAGGTAATATGGGGGACAATACCGCCGATTTCTTCTCCTTTTCTGTTCTGTTTTCTCTTATAAATAAAGCCACCGGTAGGGGAGTTATTGTCTTTTAATTGATACCAAGGGAAGGTAGCGGTTAATAATCTTTGTCTGGCTAATGCTAAGGGAACTCGACTGACATCACAAGTGATCCATCTTCTCCCCCATTGTTCGGCAACATAAGCAGTTGTGCCACTTCCACAGGTTATATCTAATACTAAATCCCCTGGATCTGTTGTCATTAATAGACAGCGTTGAATAGCTTTTGGATTCGTTTGAACTACATAAATTTTTTCATCTAATCTGCTTTGTATCCCACCAACATCTGTCCAAATATTATTAATAGGTGAGGCAGGAAAATCATTTAAAAAACGAACATAGTTCAAGGTATTTGCTGAAGCAACTACTCTATTGTTATTAACAAGATTAGTTAATCCTTCTTCATTTGTCTTCCATCCGCCAATAAACTTTTTTCCTTCAAAAGTATAAGGGACTTTAGGACTAGCTTGTGAAGTCATTCCACTTAAACGATATACCTTAGCCCCAGTAGGTATTAAATTAGGATTATCTATTTCTTCTTTTGTTAATCTTCTTCGTTCTCCATTTGATAATTGTAAATATGAGTATTTTCCACTGGCATCAGTTGAAAAGTCTTTAGATAAAAATAGTTGATAATATTTAAAATTTAATTTATTTTTAGAATACCAAATAATATAATCGCCGATTGAAGCAAGTGATAAAGTTCCAATGGATGGACTACCTGCACCCGTTGTTTTATTAAATGTAATTAATCCTATAAAATTCTCTCCACCAAAAACCTCATCCATCAACTCCCGAACATGATGAACATTATCATCAGAAATTTGAACAAAAACGCTACCACTATTAGTTAATAATTCCCTAGCTAATAATAACCTATCTCTTAAATAAGTCAGATAAGAATGTAACCCTAATTCCCAAGTATCCCGATAAGCTTGCACCATTTCGGGTTCACGGGTGAGGTTATCATCATCATTATGCTTAACATCTCGTTTTCTAACAAAGGGTTGAAAGTTAGATCCAAACTTCACCCCATAGGGCGGATCTATATAAATCATTTGCACTTGACCCCCCAATCCTTCATACTGTAAAAGGGAATTCATAGTAACAAGGGAGTCCCCCAAAATCATGCGATTAACCCAATCACCATGATATTCATAAGCCCTTAAAATTTGATCAGTTATTGACCATTCTGGGGTATTAAATAAGTTTAATTGTAATTGTTCTCCCCCTTGTTTATGACTTTTTAATGTTTCAATAATAGCTCTGGTAGACAATCTTTCATGAACAAATAAGGGTAACGTTGGTACATCAAAAGATAACCTTTCTGCCTTCCCTGTCCAATTCAAAAACGGTTGACTTAATGTTTTTAATTGATTTAAAGATAGGGTTGCTTCCCTAATTTGTTCCTCTATCTTATCCCGGACTTTATATAATGTTTTTAACGCTTCACTATTATTATTAAGGGACTCAGCGACAGTATTTAATTCCGTTAATTGTTGGGATAAAGACTCAAGATGAGAAGTGATCGCCTGAATATGTGCCTCCCCTTGTTCACGGGAGGGGTTATCATCCCAAGACAACTCAGGATCTAAAGAAGAGTCATAACGATAAGTTACAGGGGGTTTTTTCTTCTTAAACTGTGCCTCAGTGCCAATATCAGGGCGTTGAGGATGCTTTTCACTATGATTATAAGCTTGAGCTTCTTTGGGTTTCTTGGTACGTTTCCCTCTAGGCATACATTATCCTTGATGCGTTATGCACCTTAATTTTTACATTTAACGTGATGGTTTATGCACCATTATTTTGGCATTTTACTTGATAGTTTATACACCATTATTGTCGTATTGAATGAGATATTGAGTAACCAAACGTTGACCCTTCACACCCAACTCTGTCAGCTTCCCTTCAATTAACTTTAACGCCATTGGGGAGGGGTTAGCGTGTCCTCTTTCCCATCGGTTTACGGTAGGAAATGTTACCCCTAACTGATGAGCAAACTGTTCTTGAGTCAGCCTTAACTCTTGTCTCAAAGCACGAATTAACTGACCGATAGCAGGTTGTGATGGGGTGGGTGACGTTCTCCCTCCGTTAACCGCTTGGGCGGTATAACGGGGGCTTCTAAAACAGAGATAACTGCATATACTCAGTTCCAGAAGTTTCCTGCTTCACAGGCTGTCCACTGACTAAGCCTCCACAGGCAGACGGGATGAGACCCACCCCATGTATTTGCAATGCCTTTTTTATAATATTAACTGCGGCGTTTTCATCCCTATCCATTGTCAAATTACATTTCGGACATTCATGTAATCTAACTGATAGTGTTTTCGGAACTTTATGACCACAGCTTGAGCAATTTACTGTCGTTCCATGAGGACTAACTTTGACAAACCAAACGCCGCGTTTTACCGCCACTGCTTCTAATTTTGTTAAGAAATTTCCCCAAGCGACATCTAAAATACTCTTAGCCAATTTAGTTTTAGCTAACCCTTTGATGTTTAAGTCTTCACAAGCAATAAAATCATAATTATTGACCAACCAATGTGCTGTTTTGTAGTGCCAGTCTTTTCGATATCTAGCAATTTTTTGATGAGTTAAAGCTATTCTTTTTTGTTGTTTCTCATAGTTTTTTGACCCTTTATTTTTTCTGGCTAATTTACGTTGTTGACGAGCTAAATGCTTTTGTCGATTGCGATAAATCTTTTTAACAGCAACTGTTTTTCCTTGACTGGTAGTCAAAAACTCTTTTAATCCTACATCAATTCCAACTGCTGATTTGATATTATCTATGGGAATAACATTCGGAATCGTCTCATCTTCTGCTGTAATACAGACATAGTATCCATCTGCTTTTTTAACGATTGTAGCTGTTTTAAGAATAAAACTTTCAGGAATCGGACGATGGATTACAACTGGTATAGCTCCCCATTTTTTTGTCCAAAGACAATTATTTTGAAACTTGATAACAGCTTTGGGATGATTAACTCTCGAAAAACTAAAAGACCTTAATTGACCAGCTTTTTTAAATCTAGGTCGCCCTCCTCTTTTACCTTTTTTATCTGGAACTAACCATCTTTTCCAGGCTTTTTCTAATCTTTGAAGATTCATCTGTTGAACTTCGCAGTAGATATTTTTGTAGTCAGGAAAGAGAGTTTTTGTCTGTTTTAAATCTGATTGTTGAGTGTAATAATTAACTTTTTCTGGTATTTCTCCTATGGTTTCACTAATTAAACTGCATCTATCAATAGCACATCGAGTCCGTCTTAACCAGTCCAAACGCTGACCTAGCGCATAGTTCCAGTGACGACGTAAAAGTTCTAACCACTGGTTTATACACTCTGCTTGCTTTTGATTAGGCTTGATTCGGTACTCAAATGTCAGTATCATAATACTATTATTGTAGCACTTATCGTTGTTAATGAACAATAGTTATAGTAAAGAAAATAGGTCAGTTTACTTACTTGCCGTACATATTGTCTTAGTGACTAAATATCGGAGAAAAGTCATTACCCCTGACATCCTATCTCGTCTGCAACGAATTTTCACAGATACTTGCAGTAAATGGGATTGTCGATTAGTAGAATTTAATGGTGAAACAGACCATGTTCATCTACTTGTTGAGTTTAATCCTAAAGTTCAACTTAGTAAATTTATTGCTAATTTAAAAACTGTTTCTTCTCGTTTAATCAGAAAAGATTTTTCAGATCATTTAACTCAATTTTATGGACAAAAACCTGTGTTCTGGACTGGTTCTTATTTTATTGCTACTTGCGGTGGTGTAACGATTGAACAACTTAAACAATATGTTGAAAAACAACAATCTCCTGTTTAAAAGGACTCCCTATGGTCGGTTTATTTTTTGGTCGGTAATTCCCCTCCCCCTAACATTCGTATAAGGGGAGACCCCTTACCGACATTTAAGTATGGTCGGTTTATTTTTTGGTCGGTAATTCCCCTCCCCCTAACATTCGTATAAGGGGAGACCCCTTACCGACATTTAAGTTGGGAACATAGCGGTCTCGCTCCGCGAGTGCTGCTGCATCGCTAACTTAACAACCTAAACTTTATAATGAACTTTATAAGGATTAGCAAAAAAATAGAATTTCTTAAGACTTATTCCACGGGCATTTCGGCATCGTTACCATCTCACTAATCTCAACAGATTTGCGATTATAATTATAAATGGTTCAGAAATTTGAGCAAACAGTGAGTTATTAGATTTGTTTTCACGAAAGTTCATGAATTTTAGAAGTATTGGAACATTTATTAGGGATTTTTTACGATATGGCAATGGGATGGTCATCATCTTGGCTGTACTTTACACTCTGCTCTTTTACTCTTTGGCAGAATGTGAGCCAGATAGTGTGGTACTCGTCCTGAGTGGTCTGTTAGGGTTTTTGACCTATAGTTATGACCGTATGCACGATTTAGATGAGGAATCAGACATCATCAATTCGCCAGAACGAACCAATTGGTTGCGAGCGAATTACACCTTCATGGTTTACTTGTGTGCGATAGCAGTGGTCATCAGCCTCATCGCAATGCTGTTACGACCAGCTGCAATCTTTCCTATTATAAGTACGATAGGACTCGCATTTGCCTATAGTCTCCCCATTCTTCGAGATGGTAAGAGCCTCAAAAAAATCCCAGGGGTTAAAACTGCTCTCATAGTCGTCCTCTGGGTCATTCTTACCTTTCTCATCCCCATGACAGTAAGTGGTGTCCACTGGAGCTTTCCAATCATCGGAGGAATCCTCTAGAGAGTCTCATGATAGCATCAATTGCGAATCTGAATGACATCAGAGATACACCAGGCGATCGTCTTGCAGGTGTTCCCACAATAAGTGTGATTTTTGGTGTGAGGATAGCCTTCTTTTTCTCCCTGGTTACTATTATTGCGGCGACAATGGTCGGAGTGGCTTTAGGAAATTGGGTGCTGGTCATGTTAGGTGTTATAGGCACAATTGGGCTTTTGTTCAACAGTAGTAAGATTTTAGAAATGCTGCGCTAGATTAATCCCACCACATACACCCCGTTTTCTTCTTTTGTAGTGTCTTTTTTATGGGTTAGCTTCGTTTAAATCAAAATTATATTGCCATTAAGTTTTAAAACCGTCTAAATTAGCTGAAAATGACTTACTTTAAAACCTAATGGCTATCTATACTAAATACTAGAAACTTTAGAGACTATTTAATTCGATTCTGTGTTTTTATCGTTAGCAAAATAAGCCCAAGTTCCTAGGGTAGCAGCTAATAACCAGCCAACAACTAAAACTAAAATAACGGGTAAAAAATCAGTAGTCATAATGGAGCCTCCGATAAGTATAAACACTTATCAATCTTGGTTCATTCACAACCCTAGCAACCCCTCAACAGCAATTGCAACATTTCTTAACGAATTAACTAAATTGTTGGAACTGTTAATAATTTTCTCAGATAACTGTTAATATTTTCTTAATCTTACCTAGATTTGATATTAGCTAGATAGAGTATTTTTTGCTCTGTTTTCTAGTATTTTGAGAAATATTTGCTTATTAATTTTATCCCAAAAAAGACCCAGATTATGAGTTTTTTCTATATCCTTTAATTCGTAATTCATTTAGTCATGAAATGATAAAATAAGAAATTTATTAAGTTAGTTAAGTTTCCCTCTGTACGAGCGTACACTCGTAGTATGGCGATTCAAAATTCTAAGTTAAGACACTTAATTCGGCAAAAACCCAAGTGGAATAATCTTCCCACTAAAGCGGTTCGAGTCCCTGAATGTCTTGTTGAAGAAATTACCCATTATGCCCATCGTTTAGATCAAAATACTATTTCTACTACGGGTAGTCCTCGATGGCTTGGGATCAAACCTAGCATCTCTAAATTAGGATGGGCTGTGATTGAAGGAGAACCAACAGAAGAACCAAATATGATTGATTTTGGTTTGATTGAAACTGATTCTCATGATCCCTTACCTTATCGTTTGGGGGAAATTGAAGCTGATTTGCGAGAGATTCTCGTTGAATATCAACCTAACCATATCGCCATTGAACAGCCTTTTATTCGGCCCGAATATCCTTCGACAACTAAATTACTGCAAGTCTTGGGTGTGGTTAATTTGGTAGCTTATCGTCATGGTTGCTTACCTACGATGATCTATCCTGCTACTTGGAAAAGTAACCTTGATCATCATAGAGCCGAACGAGAAGACCTTACTGCTATTGTTGAGGAGTTGTTCGATTTGCAGAGTATCTTATTTAACCAAGAAGTCGATGCTATTGCTATCAGTTATGCTGCTTGGTGTGGCTTAGGACAACAATAATTAACAACGTTAGATTTTACTGATAACATTGCCCTAAATCAAACTAAATCAAACTAATTTCTCTAAAATATAAAGTGTTATGGAAAACTCAAATTCATTCGTCAACAAAGAATTTTAAAGTTTTTGGCAACCTAACCCAATTTCTGATTACTATATATTTAAAAATAGACTTTTTGGAAAAATCAAAAAGAACAATGTCTAATAAATATAGATTTGTCACCAAGTTTTTTCTTCAATCAATTTGCTTTGTTATTAGCTTTGGTGCCTTAACCCATAATTCCAGTTCCTTAGCCAACGGTGGGAGTGATTACAGTATCCGTAATGGAGGAACCGTTTTTTGGGGAGTAAGAACCGCCGGTGGAGGCGAAATCATAACCAATGAAATTGGCTTTGAATATGGCATAGGAACGAATGAAACTTCATTACTTTATGAAAATTTAGTCTTTGATGAACAAGATGTTGGTAAAACCTTTACCGTTACTGCGACTGAAGACCCTGACTTTAACTTAATTGTTGAAAAATTAACCAATGGAATAATTGATGATGTCTTTTTAAATCTCACGTTTGCCAACGGAGATAAAATTGAAAGTACAACCTCAGATTCCTTGGGAAACACTGATTTTCAAGGTTGGGAAATTAACAGTATTGATTTAGTGATCAATAGCTTAGAAATTACTACGCCAGGAAATGATCCCAATGGTGATGGAAATTGGACACAGGTAACTTACGACGTTGAAAGTATTATTAATGTAACGAAAGTTCCTGAACCCTCGCCCCTTGGAGGATTGTTAGGATTGTGTTGTTTGGGAGGGATTACGCTTCTCAAAAAGTTTACTTGAATCTCCAATTAATTTAACACCCTTATCCCCTCCATCACTGACAAGGGATAACTTACCCCATTTTCATCTTTTAAGTAGCGATCGCCATCAATCTCAACAACTTTTCCTTGTACTTTGATCGTTCCGGTCACAGGATGGGGAATTAAACCTTGCAACATCTGGCCCACTTCATAATTGGGGGTTGAGAGACGATGGAGCAATGAAGCTTCTTTGAGATTTTCATAAAACTCCAACAATTGAGCATCAGTTAGACGTTTGCGAGAACTGACCCCGTATTGGCTTAGTAGGTATTCTTTCCTGATATTGGTTGACCATCCTAACTGGGCCATTTCATGATCAATGCGTTTCATTAACTCATTTTGAGTAATAACCGAATGCTGTGATGAATTGTTATAGCACTGTTCTGTCTCTGTAACCTTTATGGGAGTTGACTGTGATGGCTGTGACGACCTTTTTGGGGTTTCGTCTAAAACTACATTCTCAGTCACTACAACCTTGATACTTTCTCTTTCTAAATTTAAAGATTGATCATTAGAAAAATTATTTTTCGGCTGAGCGACTGAAGAGCCTACACAGCCATCACAATCTTCTCCTGTATGGGTTTCAAGGATTACATAGGGCTTATTAGCCATCACATCTTGAGTCACGACGGCGGATTTTTGCGCTTCACTCAGGGTAGATCGTTTCACCCATAGTCCTTCGATGAATGGGGCTTCGTCATCCAAATGGTCACGGATTTTTAACCCTTGGATAAACACCCCATTCCGGTTCCGGTCTTTCACTACATCGTTTAAGTTGAGTTGGTGGTTACATAAATCTAGTAACAGGGTTGAAAACCGGTTAAGACTAATGGGATTAACTTTGATTCCTTTACAGAATGCACAATAGTTTGGGTATAGCCATTTTGATGCTCCTCTATACACCTCATCGCTTTCTGTGGATTTAATGGCCTTTCCTACATGGGTATAACTTTGGGGGTCGTAGATGATATTCTCATTTAACCACGCTGCAATAGGGTTGTTTTCTACCATCGACTCTATGCGTTCTAAGGTGAGCTTAACGCACCTAGAATGGGCATTTTTGATGCACTCAGAGGCACTTTCACTCTCCATCTCCAATACCCAATTGAGAAACCCAGGAATATATGGCACAAATTCCCCTGATATATTCCCTCGGTTATCATGCTTAATCAGGTTCCGTTGATTCTCTTCACTAATTTTTCGTCTCATACCTACGGTAATGCGCCGGCGTTGTAATCCACTGGTATAGTCAGAGGTTTTGATATGCTCGTTACCGGCGATAATCACCAAACAGTCGGGTTTAAATCCCCCCGTCGCTTGCTGCATTTTCTTTTCGTAAGGTAAGCTGTCCTCTCCTGTTAAGGCTTTGAGGGTGGTGACATCCCCTGTATATCTTTCGGCATCGGTGACTAGGACGAGTCTTTTATCCTTGATGTTGGCTGTCTCAAACTTTGAGGTTTCTAACCGTTTTAAGGTGGTTACGTGACAGTTAGAAAATCCTACTAAGGCGATCGCTAATCTGATTAGGGTTGATTTGCCAGTTCCTCCGGGGCCAATTAACTCTAAAAATTTCTGCCAATCGGCACGGCCTGTTACCACCCCATGAAGATAAGCCCTCACTAATTCTACTAGGGACTCATCCCCCTGCATCATTTCCAGTAACCACTGTTTTATGGGTTCTCCTGTGGCTAAGGGGTTATAGTCGTATGGTAAGGACCAAGTAAAGTAATTGGTTGGACTATGGGGCCATAAATCCCTCGTCTCAATATCGAGTACCCCATTCTTGAAAGGAATTAATCCTTTATGGGCATTGCAAGCCATTTCTTTGACTAACAAGATTCTCGATAGCTTTTTGCCTAGTTTTTCAACAAAGTTAATGGTAATGTCCCTATAAGTTGGCTTTTGGGCTTTTAATTGGTCAATAATGTCTTTCTTCTCTTCCCTGCTTCGATTACTTTCTTTGACACTGTTTATGGCTACTGCTATTTGACTATTAATTTTGTCAAATTTCTGCTTTAATTCTCTTAGTTCTAGGATTATCCTCCTTTCTAGTTGAATCTTGCTGATTTTCCCCCATATTCCTTCTTTTTCGGCACTGTATAAATGCCATTCTCCCGTGGCATCTTCAAAAATCAATCTATCTTTGTATAATTCCTCAAAATAAAGGGTCAATCCCTCTTCATTCCATTTTGGTAACTCATGCTCTAACTTGGTTATTTTGATGGGGGCCGGTTCATTACTCCGGTTTTCCCATATCGAATGGAACCATTGGGCCTCATTAACAACGATCGCATCATCGATTCCTTTCTCTGGGGTGTCCCAACAAAGAAATAAAACTTTACAACATTGGTCACGGAAGCAACTGGCTAATCTTTCCCTGGCTGCTATGACACTAGCCTGGGTTTTTAATTTCTCATCTTGGTCAAATACGATGACAACCTCGCGGCCCGGTTGTGCTAAGTATTGAAGCTGTGGCAATAACGTGGGGTTTCCGTCCTCATCTTTGGGTGAACCGTTCCATATTCCAGGGATACTAATGGCCGCTATTCCTTGGGATAACAATGCCCCGGCTTTTTTCGTGCCTTCGACAACTGCGATCGCCACATCTGGATTCTTCTTCACCCATTTCCAGAATAACTGGTCTTTTTGCCGTAGAAATTCCTTGTAAGTGATTCCTTCGGTCATTATCCATTGCTCACGTATCTGTTCTCGATATTTCTTGAGAAGACCTGACTTTTTAGCTACTTTTAACCCAATACGTCGAGAGACTTTGAGACATATTGCCTCAACCGGTTCATAGGGGGGAACTTCATATTTTCTTACTTTGCCATCAGAAGTGACTTTTGGGTTATTGGGTTTAAGTTGGCCCCAGAGAATGTCTTCTCCTGTTTCCGGGTCAACGGCGTTGACTCCCCATCCTCCGTCTTCTAGGTGCTGATTGGCTTTCAAGGTTCTGTTGTTGATTCGTCCATCGTTCCGTCTGGGTACGTTTTCACTATAGAGTAGGAAGTCAAAGGTGGCGGGGCCAATAAGCGATCGCACATTGAGATAGACGATTTCCGGGTCAACTCCTGAACCATTTACCCACTCGTTGCGGTGCTTTTCATTAATCTTTTTCATTTTGGACTCCAGTTTTTGTAATGTGCTGGAGATGCCTCGTCATGATGACCAATTGGTAAAACTAAGTTCAGACAACTAAGATAAAAATAGATATGTTTTGAAGCTGGTGGGTGTTCTTCACCAGTGTTTGTGTTGCCAACTTGTTAGGTAGCAGTCATTAAGGACAGAACATCCCCAGTCTTTCCTATTTCGACTTAACTAAATATGTAACTAACTCTATGTTTCGACACACAAGCATAGTAATTTGTGAATGCTGATGAGATGGTTTGTCCCCTTGGGTGGTCACAGGGTCTAAATTCGGGTACATGGTTTTCTCCTTAATGTGGTTTAAGAACGCATAAGGAGAGCTAAGACTGAGAAAAGAAACTTAATATAACCAGAGTCGGGATTTTTAGCTAAATCCCCTCTTTTCTAGCAATGGTAATTATTTTTTAGACAAGGGTTGCCTGTACCGCAAATTTCCTATATCATGAGGTTATTGCGGTTAATTACCGTTACTAAAATCTTATATTTTCTTTCTTATCTCATCGTTACCTCCTTATGTAGTTGGTTAACAGAGATTTCACAGAGAGAAGCCCTTATGTTAGAAACGTCGGAACCATTCCCCAATGAGTCGGCGTTTCGTGGTTTTTAAGGGTTTCTACACTTGAGAAACATCCGTTTGATATTGATAATGCCATTTTCAGGACTAACTCAACTATATAGTAAATCCTTATTGCAAACAAGCGTTAAAAAGAATTGGGGACTTTTTCTGTTTTGCCTAATTTGACAGAAACTTGTTACTCTGCTTTATCTCCAGAGATTTCCTTTAGTAAATCTTCATTAAGACATTCAGTGCGAATCAACCGCTCAAGCACCTCAGAGCGAGTTAGACGCATTTTTTCTGCTATTGCGTCCACTTTTTCCACTGCCGTCGGAGTCAACATCAGATTGACTCGTCTCTTTGATTCTCCCCACGCTCCTGCATCTACACGGTAATCCTTTAACATCGCTATTCCACTCATATACACATATCCTCATATTTATTATTACCTTTTTTTATTATACACATACTTACATACTTGACTATATACACACATATACACTAGAATTAAATCAGCAAAAAAAATAAGGAGAAACAGCTTAACTGCTCTCCCTATTCAACATAAATCTATTTCTATTATGCGACAAAACCAAGATTTCACGCCTATCGAGGGCTTAACGCAATGTGATACCTGTATTAATTGCTCCATGTTCACCGATTTCCGAGATAATCGCAGTCGAGGATGGTGCAGTGCTTTTGAGAGAATAGCCAAAACGTTCCATCCCCAAACCAACACTTGTCAACAGGCGATCGCTCCTGTCATCTCAGGGATAGTTATTAAGTCATATAACCAAGGGGCATGATCCCGTTTTCTTAGTTTTGTTTTCTTGATGGTTCCTTCTAATAAAACTAAGTTAGCTTTATTACCTTTATAGGTATTTTCTACTTTTTCTATCTTTTTGGTCGGGTCACAGGCTGCGATAAAATCGCAATACATATCTGATAGATTACCATCAAAACAAATAATTCTATCGGCTTTTTTAATGGCTTCTTTGACTAAGTCTATTGCTTGTTCCCGATTATTAATAGTTCGAGAAAATAACAGATGTTTTAAGACTGAAATGATTTCGTCTAGTAGTAAGACTTTCTCATCAAAGTCATTGGCATTAAAACGGTAATGGGAGTTAATACAAGCGGTGACTTTTCCTTGAGGATTCCTAATATAAAGACTACTTTCTTGTTCATGGATATGAGTAAATTCTATGTTTTTTTGGGTTTCTTTTTTGGCTTTGGCAGTCTTCTCACAAAACTGATAAAGTAGAGAGTTTCTGTATCCTAAACTTACCGCGCCATAGTTCTCTAATCCGTTTTTAAACCACTCAATTGTATTAGTGGTTTTACCTGTTCCTAACCCTGATTTACCGCATAAGATAGTGTTTTTTTCTGGTACTCTTAGGTCTAAATACTCCTGCTCTACTGTTTGGGTTGGGGTAAATACTTTACAACTTTTCCAGGCTTTAAAGGCTTTTTGATGGTAAACTAGTTGGTCTGATTTTTCCTTGAACTCGTCAATTGGAATCAGATTTACAGTCACCAATGAACAGTCACCAGTCACCAGTGTTGTTCTTTCGTTTTTTCCCTTAGCTGTTATACAAAGATTACTAACTTCTGATTGATTATTAGTAACTGAAAATTGTTTATTACTGGTGACTGGTGACTGGTGACTGATGACTGTTTTAATTTCGTCAATGTCTAATCCAGTTTCTTTGTCATTGAGTTGTCCCCAATCAGCTACTTTTAGGTTGGGTAGAATCTTTCCTAGTTTTTCGTATGCGATCGCTACATTGGGGTTGATGATAGAACCAGCATCGGCATACAGAATGAACTCAACTTCATCCCATTGGTATTGTTGTTTTATTGACGCGATCGCCTCTTCTATGGCCTTTGTACTACTGCCAAAGTTTCCCCCACTGGCCCCTATAATCGGAATCCCCACATTAGATGATGCTAGAAGGCAGAAATGTTGAATGTCTTTAGAAAACTTTACATATCAAATTAGACTAACCCTATGGTGCTTAAATTTCACCTTAACCAAATCAGTTTTCTGAACCAATGTACATAGCTAATTTCCTGACACATATAAGCTTGAAGATAACGGAGTTTATCTAATATCGTTTTTCCAAATTCTAATGGTATTTCTATTAACTGTAGAATTAAATAAGCAATTAAGCAACTATAGATTTGGATTCTAATTCCATTCTCATTCTTCGTCATTAGTCTGTCTAATTTTAAGTGCATCTTTAAAAATTTCCAAAGTAATTCTATCTGCCATCTTTGTACATAAATCTCTGCTATTTCCTCATTGCTTACTCCTTCTTCTCCATCAAAGGGTAAATTAGTTGCTAATCTAAATTCAGTCCTGTCTTCTAAGTCACAAAATGCGACTACTCTAATTTCTACTTCTCTTTCATCTTTTCCTACTTTAGAATTACCATCATCTAGCCTTTCTAAAGTAACATTATTTTTAATTCTCAAGACAAATGCTTTGTTTTGTTGTTCTTTCAACTCCCTGATTCTTTCACAAGAAGCGAACCCTCTATCCATTATGCCTACTCCATTTTCTGGAATTGCATTTACTGTTTGATGTCCATATTTATAGTCATGTCCTTGCCCAAAATGAATAACTATTCCTCCTGTTTCTGATGTCCAGTTGTCTAATCCACAAAATAGTTTAACTTGATGATATCCTTGACTGCATAAAAGTTTACTTGTTAGACTAAGTATAGTAGAATCAATAGGAAAATAAGAACGAGCTTTTCTTTCTCCTTTTCGTTGACGAAGCTTTCTTTTTAATTGATTAATGATGTCAAGAAAAACTTGAGTGTCTCTTTTCTTGCTTGCCTTAGAAAAATTAGATATTTTTAGGTCTATTCCTTGAGTATTTAATCTTTTAAATAAATCCTGCATACTCACAACACTTTTATCCATTACATACTCCAACCAGCAGGAGACAAATGAAAATGTACTGAGAACCGGATAATCATTTCTAGGTAAAGGTTTTAAGATAGTTTTAATGACTTTAGGAAAACTTTGTAAAATCAAATTATTTATTTTGCTTTTCTATGTTTTTTCTTATTCTAGCATTTTAAACGGATTTTCTCCAGGCTTTTTTCTAACATTCAACATTTCTGGAAGAAAGCAGAGCTATTTTAGATGAATTACGGCGATTCCGTCATGTAATCAGAAGTGCTTATTCCTTTCAGTTAGATAGGCAAAAAGTGCTAATTGTTGTTAATAATTTTTTGATTTATCATCATCAACTTATCCAAGAAATTCAATCATTTTGTAATTATTTAGATGAAGAAGAAGATCAACAATAATTTTCTTATACTCGTACCTTTACTTATACTCGTTAATTGAGTATAATAATAACAGAGGTTAACTTATACTTATACTCATGTCTAATTATGATAGTATCGTTCATTTTTGCCAGCGAGAATCAGAGATTGATTTAACAGAAGCGATCGCACAAGCGAGAACGGAATGGTTAAAAAACTGGTTATTAGAGCATTTACCGAAAATAGCTGAATTAGAGGATACCCCCGAAGACCACGAATTTGCCCGACAATGGGATGCTATGGCGAAGGAGATGATGGCCGATCGCGGTTTGGTTACACCTTCACAGCAAAAGAACCGCCTCACTGATATCCGTAATGCCCTGAAAACCCTTAATCCTAACCATCCTGCTTTAGCTGATGTGGGGTTTACCTCCCAAGAGTGGGAGGCCATTAACCGTTCTTCTGAACAACGAGTTAGCGATCGCAATACTAAATTTTTATCTGACCCTGATGCTATTGTAGAGAAGGCCATCGCTTTACTCGATAGCAATGATTGGTCTGACTTGGCCGCTGGTTTGGCTGTTTTGACTGGTCGCCGTTGTGCTGAAATTTTACAGACTGCGGAGTTTGAATATAAATCTCATTATTCGGTTACTTTTAGTGGATCTCTGAAACGTCGCAGTGAACCGGTTAACCTACAGTTTGAAATTCCGACTTTGGCCTCGGCATCAGTAGTCATTGACGCTTTAGCTAAACTGAGGGAATGGGTTGATACCAAAGGGTTAGATAACCGGGCCATTAATAATAAATATGCCCATGCTGTCATTAACTCAAGCGATCGCCATTTCCGTGAGTTAGTCCCCACCCGTGATGGAGAAGATAATCTTTATACTCATTTATTCCGGGCTGTTTATGCTACCATCGCCACTCATTGGTATTGTCCCCCTAATGTCCCTGAGTTAGAGTTCAGAGCTTATATTCAAGGTCATTTTAAAATCCTCGATGAGAATAACCCTGAGTTAAGAAGGAGTTTAGCGGCCTCTCGTAATTATTTTGATTATAAGATTGCTGATGGTCAAGGGAATGTCGATGGCCGGTTAGGGATTAAGTTAGCGTTCCCCAATGTCACTGTGGTTGAGGCTTTTGAAAGTTATTATCAACCCCCAATAAGAGATGATGATAACCATGATGAAGCTGTACCGAATAATTCTCAACCCATACCCGAACCCGAACCCCTCACAGATGAAGAGTTAGTTAAAGCGTTAGTGAGTATGCTTGATAGTTCTGATGATGAAGTGTTATTGACTGGGTTAATGGGGGTTACGGGCCGTACTCCTGGTGAACTGCTTAAGTCCGGGGTTTTTCGGTTATCTCCTGATGGGATGGTTTTGTTTTCTCCTACTGGTTTAACTCAATCTTCTCCCCTTCCTACTTTGGTTGAGGGGCCTAAAGTGATTGACGCGATCGCTTGTCTTCGTCACCACCCTGATGTTCAATCAGAGTTATATCTTAGTCCCAATCAAATTAATGACCATTGCCATGCCAAAGTTGAACCGGTCATTACTCAATCCCTTGGTTTGAAGGATATCAAAGAACTTTACGCTAACTATACTCACCTTTGTTCTCTTCAAGAAATCTCAGTTACATCCGAACCATCAATGGCAACCGAACTTGATTGGGCTGATGTCGCAAAGTCTTTAGCACAATCTCTTAATCTTGATTCTCCTACTCAATTACAAGATTGGTTTGACCAGCTTCCATTTGATTCTACTCCCCATACTCATACTTATACTCATACTCAAGATGAGTCTGATGAACTTAAAAGAATGTTCTCGTCTCAACAACAATCATTGAATCATTTAACTGATGCTATCTCGAATCTTGTGGTTACTCTCAAGGGAGAAGAGACAACCACCACGCAAGAAAACACCAATCATACCCTAAATCCAGGGAAGCAAAAAGTTAATCGTGCCATTGATGCCATTATCGATTACAACAATAATCAGGCTACTAAAACAAAGGATAAATGGCGGATTACTATTTCGGCACTTAAACAGTTAACTAAATGTAATCAAGGTTTAATTGCTAGAGTTATTGAAAAACGTCAAACTGAAATTGAACAACATCATCAAACCCATCAATTGGGACAATATCATAATTCTAAAGGTAAAATGGCTCCTTCTATTTCTGATGTTATCTCTTCTATTTAAGAATAAATAATGAATAACTCCAACCAATTTGAACTACCGTCAAGTCAAGAACGAGATTATTCGATTCTCCTCAGAGTCATGGGAGAACTATCTGACGATCCTGTAGATTTAGTCGATAAACTAATTTCATTAGTTAACACCGAAACAAGAGATTGGAAAAATCCCGACATCAACACTTATTGCCAAAAGAACAGCTTTGACTCTTCTGACCACAAACAACTCAAAATCATCTTACAACAAGAGTTAAGAAAAGAAGGTTACGATGTTTAAATTGCCATTAATCCCTCTACATAATCGATCGCATCATCGGGCATCCTCTCAAATAACCAGTTTAAAAGTTGATGACTACCCCATCCTAACTTATGACTTAACTGGGTTATCTTGGCCTTGGCCAGTTCTAGCCCCTCAAAACTTTCGGCTGCTAATAACCACCAATACGCAGTATGGACTGTTAACTCAAAGTCAGGTGAGTAGCGATCACTTGAATAAGGCCACCAGAATGGTTTTAAGTCTTCTGTCACATTCGTTTCCTCTTGGTTATTAGTCTTACGAGTTCGAGCAAGTTCTGTGACACCTCCTAGACTCTGTGGGGACTGGCTTTGACCCTCCTCATTTTCTAATTGGTCTTGGGGGTTTCCTACCTGAACCACGTTCTCTGTTCCGAGGCTAAAACCTGTTCGGTAATCAGTCTCAGTTCTCCCGTTATTTTCTACTGTCACAGAAGTCTCTTGCTGGTTAATTGTATACGAGTTTTCGGGAAGTTCTGTGACACCTTCTAAGCCATATCTGGTGACTGTTTGACCCCATTTGAGATCGAAGGCGTTTAAGATGGCGTTCCGATCAGAATTGTTCAGTTTTTCGGGGTCAAGTTTATAGGTTCTTACTCGTTCCCCATTGACCCGTTTTTGTTCACAGATGAATCCTAAACCGATTTTATCTAGGAACCGGTTCAGCAAATGAATGGCCTTAGATTTTTTGGTGACGATGATGTCGAATAACTGGTACAAGCGATTTCTTCTCCGTAAGCATTTTTGCTTAAACTCTTCTAACCAAGAATCATCCTGGGTGTATTCCTTATCTGGGTTAGCTAAAACTTCGAGTATTCCCAGGTCTAATAATTCTTTGACTAGGGGGTAGTAAGCCCTAATGTCCGGGAGGTACACTATCGAATGAGTAGCGAATTGCCTAAACTTATGGCTGTATTCTTTCTCATCGTAATATTGGGCCGCGTCGGGGTTTAATAACTTCCAGTACAACTTAATGGCATTTAGCGATCGCCTTCTATCCCTGACCACGTTCTTTTCTATGAACTCTGGGGTTAACTCGACTCCGGGTATTTCTTCACCGATAAATGCTTTGGTTGCTTGATGCCGTTCAGTGGCCGTGGCTGTTGCTTTTCTCATTATGGACTGGGCCGCCTCTAAGGTTATATCCCCAGAATTGGCGATCGCACTCGCTGTTTCCCTATGAATGGCCTTACCCTGTTCCGTTTCCCCTTCCATGAACTCCTTAGTTTGTAATAAAACTTCACATCCATTAGTGTTAATTTTTATTACTTCATGGCCTTCGTCTATTAATTCCTGGGTGAAGATTTCTCTGAGGTTAGCTAAGCCAAAATTATCACGGGCTTTGAAGTTACAATAAGCAGTAATATGAACGTTAGACCATTGCCTTTTTTCGCAGTCTACCATTTCTAATAATTTTTCAATATATTCTACAGGATCGTCAAGTTTTACTAATTGTTGAACATCTAATAAACTTAACCCTTCTTTATGGTATTCGTGAAGGGACTTGTTAATCTCAACAGGGTCAAAACTTCGATTACCTCTTATCATCCCTGCGGTTCTAATATAAATATATCTGGGTACGTTTGCTCTATATCTCATCAATGCTTGACGACATTGGGAGGGAGTCAAGACGCCGACAAATATTCCAAATACTTTATCAAACCAGTGTTTTACTTCATGGTCTATTTTACCATTAATTTTCCCATCGATGCTGGTTCCCGTACTCATTGATGGGGTATAAATTAGGATATCGGGTCGTTCTTTTTTGATGGATTCATTGACCCTTTCAACATAATCTTTCCCCCATTGATCTTCTACTGTTTTACTGTCTATTCTGTTAATGATTTTATCAGGAAATCGTTTATGTAATTCCCTTTCCATTTTTTCAGCTTCTGCTTGAGAATCAGTGGCTATGATGATTTTTTGACCGGCTTCAATAGCGTTAAGGGCTTCTTGTTTAATCCATTTCTTTTGGTTTAAAATATAAGCTTTATAACTCAAAGGCTTTTCATGGTTGACTATAGTAAAGACTGAGGTATTTGTCGGAGCCAATGACCTAATGTAATCGATACTCACATCGGTTAAGTCGGCATCCGATAGTAAAACTAATCCTTTATAGGATAAAACTTCATTGATAATCTTTTGAAAAGATTTTAAGAGTAATGACCGTTTTTCTTTACAGGTTGATGAGGCTAATAAATGGGTTAATCCTAGTTCTGCTTCATCTAAGAAAATGGCTGTTTTCTCTAAGTTTCTATGGTATAATTTCCAAATAGAATCAAAACATAATCCTAATGTGGCTTGGTTTTCATAGATGGTTAATCGGTTGACTTGTTTACACAAGGGATCATCAGTATCTATTTGCCATTCGATACCCCATGCTTGTGCCTGTCCCCTTCCTAAAACAATCCTAGGAACAATGGAAATGATTTTGTATCCTTCTGTTCTCAATTGTTTGATTAGGTTCTCATTGAGGTGACTTTTACCACTTCCTTTGGCACTTTTTAGGTTAATTATCCCCTGTTTGGGCATCAGTTCTATTAGTAAGTCACTGGGTAAGTATTTACCATCAATTAAGTCTTTTTGGGTTAGCTGTATGTCTGGAGCATAAGTCAAGCTTCTTAAGTCTTTTTGGATTTTCTTGATTCTAGGATCTAGCTTTTTCTTCTGATAGCTTTTAGCTTTTTTAAGAAACTGCTTAATCGTAATTAACTTAACATTTCCTTCTCCTTGAAGGCTGAATCTGAACGATTTAGCTAGTTTGATTTTCTCAATGGTTTGATCGTCTAATTCATCAATGTCTAAACCAGTTTCTTTATCGGTTAATTGTCCCCAATCCACTACTTTTAGGTTAGGTACAATCTTGCCTAGTTTTTCATAGGCGATCGCTACGTTTGGGTTGATAATTGACCCGGCATCGGCGTACAGCACAAACTTGGGTTTTTCCCATCCATATCGTTGCTTAATTGATGCGATCGCAGCTTCTATGGCCTTTGTACTACTGCCAAAGTTCCCCCCACTGGCCCCAATAATCGGAATCCCCACGTTAGATGATGCTAGAAGGGGTTTATATTCTAATCCCTCACAGAACCCTATTATTTCCTTTTCGGGGGCTTCCTGGGGTAAATAAGTGGCAATGGGTAGTTCTCCCGATGGTAGGTCGATGGGTATCCCCCTAGAGTTCTTTGAGGATAACCATAGGTATTTCCCTAATTCGTTGGCCTGTGGGGTGAGATTGTTGATTCTGAGGCCGGTGTACAATCCATTTTCGTCTGGTACCGGAATGAGGATACCGTCGCAGGGATTATTTAGTTTGTCCCCCCGGTGGTTTACCCCTGATAATCTGATATCTACAGGTTTTCTTAATCTTTGCCACTTGGTAATACTTCGGTAGTTCCCCTCAGTTATTTGGCGATCGCTTATCCCCCGTTCCCTCAATATTTGACCGTGGGTTTGAGATAGGGTTAGCTGGCCCAGTATTTCCCTGATTACCTGATCCCTCTCTGGGATAGATAACAGCTTCTCTAAACTCTCTCCCTGCTCCCTGCTCCTCCGCTCCCTGCTCCCCTGCTCCCTTCTCCCTGCTCCCTGCTTCCCTTGCTCTTTTAACCATTCCTGGCGGCGTTCATCAGCCCATTTCTCAGCATCGGGCTTGTAAGCCCACAGATTGAATCCCCACGGGTCTTGGCCCCGATACAGGTAATCTAAGGGGTTGGCTTCACTGCTTCGACAGTAAACTAGGTTTGTGCTGGTGTTTTGTCGGCAATCACGGCGTTCTCCATTACACACCGGACAGGGAGTCTGACGGTTATATCTAAGCCAGATCATACGTCCCCCCTAACTGTGATACAAGGGGGTTGATGATGGAACTTAAGAAAAATTTTCCATCACATTTAGATCCGCCACAAAGCAGACTACGTATAAGTTTCATGAATGTCTCCAGAAGTGGTTACAACCTTCTGGCTAACCTCAAACTGGCTTTATTTGGAAATCTTGGGTGACAATAGAAATAAGAAATTTAATTTTTAGGCTTGGTTTTGCCTTAAGGTTAGGAAACGATTTTCGTTCTAGCTTTGAGGTTGCCAGGTTTTTTTATTGGCTTAACTTTCAGCTTTTTCTTGTTCTAATTGATAATCTTTAGCTGACTCTAAACCACCAGCACGTATCGCACGTTCCAATAAATCAGAGCGTGTCATTTTGTATTCCTTGGCTAGTCGATCTATTTCATCCGAAGCAAAATCCGTCAACATAAAGCACTTCTGCTTTTTGACTTCCCCGTAAATTCCTGGTTTTGAACGAACATCTTCAGACATTACTAGCAAAGACATCATATATCAGTACCTCATTAGGTTAGCTTTTTTTCTATCCTACCACAAACATCAGGATATCCATACCTTGATATCCTGATATCCTGAAAGTTATTCCCTGAATAGCTATTTCTGATAAAAACTTTCAAAAATACGAGATAACCCCGTTGTTCTTGCTTTTTAAACCAAATAAGCTCTTAAACAGTATTAATTTATTTATCGTTTATGAAGGTAGAAACAAGCATTTTAACTTTACCAAAAGTGGCTTTAGAAAACCGAAAAGAATTACCATCCCTTTCTGGTGTTTATTATGTTATCGATCAAAATAATATCATTTGGTACATTGGTCAGGCTAAAAACCTTCAATCTCGTTGGAAAAGCCAATCTCACCATAGACTATTTCAATTAAAATCACAGAAAAAAGTAAAATTTACTATTTATTATCGAACTCTCGAATCTTCAAAACTTAATGAGGTTGAACAAAAAGAGATTGCTAAGTATCATCCTCATTTAAACCAGACTAAAGTTAAACATCAAAAAGTTAGACCAGCAGAAAGTTTACTACGAGAAACCCTAATTAAGTTTTCTGGTTATATCGTTGTATTAGGTGTTGAAGCACCGAGAGAATTAGATTCTAATTTAATTGAACAGTGTAGATATTATAGTGAACAATGGTGGGTACAAAAGAAAGCTTTAACCTCTAATGTCATCCATCTTGGTCTTGATGCCACTAAACTAAGTGAATTTGCCAATGAAGAAGTTGAGACTTTTGCTGGTTTAATTGATAGTCCTTTTAAAAGTAGAAAAAACTATTCTAATAAATGGCAACAACCCCCTGGAGCTATAAAGAATCCAAATATTGGTGTTGGACATTGTGCGCGTCTTTTTGTTAATGGTTTTGTTATTGAGATATCCGCAATCTATGGTATTAAAGACTTACTAATAAATATTAATAATACGGCTTTAGCATCAGAAGATATTCCTAGTCTTAATCAAGAATCATTAAATCAACTTAAAAATAAATGGTTTAAAACTTTAGCTGGTATTTATCCCATAGAAGAAGAGATTAAAGAAAAGCAAAAAAATTATCCTAGTAATTTAGTTCTTTCAAGATTACAACCTTATACAGAAAATCCTATTCCTGTTGTTTTTAAAGAAAATTTAGATAAGTCCACTTTAGTAAATGAGCTTCAAAAAATTAAAGATGATTATAAATCTGGAAAAAGAGGAATAGGTAGTCGCTCAAAAAAACAACAATTTAAAAATGAATATGAATTAACACAAGTAAACAAGAAAAAAACATTAGACACACAAAGTAATTTATTTCCTCTCTCTGCTATATCGAGTTGGTCTTCTAAATTACTTATGTATGTAGATCGTTTACCGTTATTCTCAGGAATCTATATCGTTGAAGTTGCTGTACATAGCCAACACTTTGTCTGGTATGTTGGTCAAGCCAAAAATCTACGTTCTAGCTGGATAGGAGATAAACATCATCTTCATTCCCAACTAGATAGATGCAAAGAAACACTCTTTTACAGGGTTTATTATCATGAGTTTCCTGAAGAACAATTAGATGAGAAACAACAGTATTATATAGATTTACTTGAGCCTATCCTTAATATTTAATATGGTAATTTTCTATTTTTAATAAAATAAATTTTTAATAAATTCCTAGGAATTCAGTTATTACCTCAGCCGTTTTTTTTATACATTCTTGAGCGGTAAATCTGACTGTAGGAATCCCCTCTCTAAGCATTACCAATAGTTGAAACCTAAGAATTAGTTTGGGTCTAGGGACTCCGTTGTAATGTTTCAATTCTTCATAGGGATTACTAATAGTTGAAACAACTGGATTAGTGGTGGCAACAGTAGTCCGTGGGGTTTCAATCCCTCATAGGGATTACTAATAGTTGAAACATATTTATATTCTGAATCATTACCTGTCACTCTATAAGTTTCAATCCCTCATAGGGATTACTAATAGTTGAAACTTTAGTTTTTACAAATCCATAATATCATACTAAAAAGTTTCAATCCCTCATAGGGATTACTAATAGTTGAAACATCAGGCGTGAGTACCTTTGCACTTTCCAGGTTCAGTTTCAATCCCTCATAGGGATTACTAATAGTTGAAACAAGATAAACAAAGAATACCAAACAAAGCAGACTGGTTTCAATCCCTCATAGGGATTACTAATAGTTGAAACGATAGAAACTCATGACAAAAACAAATCTAAAGAAGTTTCAATCCCTCATAGGGATTACTAATAGTTGAAACATCATTGGGAATCAAACAACAATAAAGCAAGTCTAGTTTCAATCCCTCATAGGGATTACTAATAGTTGAAACTTAAGTTCAACAATTTGCTTTTGAAGATGGGATAAAATGTTTCAATCCCTCATAGGGATTACTAATAGTTGAAACTATTTAGTTCTTCTTCAATCATTACGTCAAGGAAAGTTTCAATCCCTCATAGGGATTACTAATAGTTGAAACCCGGTTCCTCATCTTTCTCCCCTTCGCACAACCGTTTC